>JAOPZU010000251.1 GCA_025963955.1 Solirubrobacterales bacterium | reverse complement strand
CGCCATCGCGACGCGGATCTGCTTGGGCAGCATGAAGCGGACGTCCTCCTTCATGACCTCGAACTCGCTGGCGTCCACCGTCCCGCGGGCGCGGAAGAAGCCGACGACGCCCTGCACGAGCTCCTCGGGGGCGCTGGCGCCGGAGGAGATCCCGACGGTCCCGGTCACGCCCTCCAGCCACTGCTCCTCGATCTGGCGCGCGTTGTCGATCAGGTGCGCGGGCGTGCCGAGCTCCTGCGAGACCTGCACCAGGCGGTTGGAGTTCGACGAGTTCTGCGAGCCGATGACGAGCACCAGGTCGCACAGGGGCGCCATCTGCTTGACGGCGACCTGGCGGTTGGTCGTGGCGTAACAGATGTCGTCGGTCCGGGGCCCGGTGATCTGGGGAAAGCGCTCGCGCAGCCGGGCGATGATCGTGCGGGTCTCGTCGACGCTCAGCGTCGTCTGGGAGATGTAGGCGACCTTGGACGGGTCCTCCAGGACGAGGGCGTCGACGTCCGCCTCGGTCTCGACCAGGACGATGTGGTCGGGCGCTTCGCCCATCGTCCCCTCGACCTCCTCGTGGCCGTCGTGGCCGATGAGGACGATCGTGTAGCCCTCCTGCGCGAACTTCACGGCTTCGCGATGGACCTTCGTCACCAGCGGGCACGTCGCGTCGATCGTCCGCAGCTGGCGGCGCTCCGCCTCCGCGTGGACCATCGGCGAGACGCCGTGCGCGCTGAAGACGGTCATCGCGCCCTCGGGGACGGAGTCGTCGAGCTCGTCGATGAAGACAGCGCCTTTGGCCCGCAGCGTCTCCACGACGTGCTTGTTGTGGACGATCTCCTTGCGGACGTACACGGGCGGGCCGTAGAGGTCGAGCGCGCGCTCGACCGTCTGCACGGCCCGGTCGACGCCGGCGCAGTACCCGCGGGGGGCGGCGAGCAGGAGCTTCTCGGGGGCGACGGGCATGTCTCCATGGTACGCGGCGGTGGCCGGCGGTTCGGTTACGCTCGCGCCGTGCAGCGGATCGTCGACGGCGTCCACCTCATCACCGGGTTCCCGCGCTACGCGATCAACGCCTATCTCGTGGGCGATGTCCTGGTGGACGCGATGACCAAGCAGGACGGTGGGCGCATCGTCAAGGCCCTCCGCGGACACGAGGTCCGGGCGCACGCGATCACCCACGCCCACCCCGATCACCAGGGCGCCTCGCACCGCGTCTGCGCGCAGCTCGGGATCCCGTTCTGGGTCCCGGAGCAGGACGTGGCCCCCGCGGAGGACCCGGCCCTCATCGGCGCGCGGCAGCCGAACCACCCCATCAACGCGCTGTTCGAGAAGGTCATGACCGGGCCGGGCCACCCCGTCGACCGGGTCCTTCGCGAGGGCGACGAGGTGGGCGGCTTCACGGTGCTCGACACGCCGGGCCACAGCGCGGGGCACATGTCCCTGTGGCGGGAGGTCGACCGCACGCTCATCCTCGGCGACGTCCTCAACAACCAACATCCGCTGCTCGGCTTCCCGCGCGGCTTGCGCGAGCCGCTGTCGATCTTCACGCCGGATCCGGCCCGCAACCGCGAGTCGATCCGCCGCCTCGGGCAGCTCGGCGCGGTGACGATCTGCTTCGGGCACGGACCGGTGCTGCGGGACCCGGAGCGCTTCGCCGCGTTCTGCGCGGGCGTCTGACGCCAGGCGCTCAGCGCGCGGTGCGCAGGTGCTCCACGACCGTCTCCCCGACGGCGTCCAGCGCCCGCCGCGAGATGAGCGCCATCGAGTCCTCGAGCGAGTGGCCCGGATACGACCAGTCGATGAAGTCGACGGCAGGGACGCCCTGCCGCTGGAAGGGCGTGTGGTCGTCCTGGATCGAAAGGTCGGTCCGGTCCGGGAAGATCGAGCCGACGCCGACCCGGGTCGCGGCGCCGCGGATCTGCGTCCACAGCGTCCGGTCGGAGGTCGCCTCCATCGGGAGGGTGAGTCCGCGGCCACCGACGTAGTCGAGCAGCAGCATGCTGCGGGTCTGGCCACTGTGTCTCGCCGTGTACGCGCGCGATCCACGCAGGCCGGTGTGGTAGAAGTCGGCCTGCTCCTCGGGCAGGCCCGCGTCCGGCTCCTCGCCGTCGAAGAGGACGAACTTCAGCTCGGGCGCGCCGGCCGGCCGCTTCAGCTTCCGCATCGCCCGCGCGACCTCGACGACGATCGCGCTGCCGGAGGCGCCGTTGTTCGCGCCGACGAAGCCCTGCGGCTTGACCAGCGTGTCGTAGTGGGCGCCGACGACGATCGCGGGCTTCGCCCCGGGGATCGTCCCGACGATGTTGCGCAGCGGCTTGGCGGCCGTCGAGCCCGGCAGCGCCTCGAAGCGGCCGTCGGGCAGCAGCGGCCGCAGGCGCTCGGCGAGCTTCGCAAGCTGCGGTGAGCCGGCGGGGCGCTGCCCGTAGCCGACCTGCTCCGCGGTGAGGCGGTAGGCGCGGACGCCGTCGAAGCGGTCCACCTTCGCCTGCGGGAGGCGGTCCGGCGCGGTGTCCACGGCGGACGCCGGCGCGCTGGGCGTCCCGGTGCCGGCGCCCGCCGCGCTCGTACGCGTCACGACGAGTCCCCCACCGCCACCGACGAACGGGAAGCCCGTCACCGCGAAGTAGATGAGCCCGCCGAAGAGGACGACCTGCGAGAGCAGCGCGAGCACGAGGATCCGGACGGACAGCTGGCGGCGGACGTCCTCGGCGTCGGTGCGGGGGCTCGTCTGCATCCGGGCGGTCAGTCGTTCGCCGTCGCGGCGAGCAGGATGTGCTGGAACTTCTCGCGGGCCGCGGCGCGCCGGGTCGGGACGTGCTCGGACGGCACGCCGTCGACCGGGGCGGCGTAGCCCCGCAGCAGCTGCCGGGCGACGGACTGGCGGTGCACCTCGTCCGGGCCGTCGTAGAAGCGGGCCCCGCGGGCGAAGCGGTACATCCCCTCCAGCGGCATGTCGGTCGAATAGCCGAGCGACCCGTGGGCCTGCAGCGCGCGGTCCACGACGTCGTGCATGACGCCCGCGCCGAAGAACTTGATCAGCGAGATGTCCGTGCGCGCGGCCGAGGCGCCCTGCGTGTCCATCTTCCATGCGGCGTGGAGCGTCATCAGCCGCGCCGCCTGCATCTGCGCGGCCGAATCGGCGATCCAGTTCTGCACGGTCTGCTTGTCCGCGAGCAGGCCGCCGTGCGCGTAGCGGGACTGCGCGCGCTCGCAGAGCATGTCGAACGCCCGCTGGCAGACGCCGAGCCAGCGCATGCAGTGGTGGATGCGGCCCGGGCCGAGACGGTGCTGGGCGATGAGGAAGCCGGCGCCCTCCTCGCCCAGCCGGTTCTCGACGGGGATCCGCACGCCGTCGTAGCGGATCTCCGCGTGGCCGCCGAGCTTGCCGTACTCCTCCTGCGGGTGCTCCATCGTCGCGACGTCGCGCAGGATGTCCACCCCGGGGGTGTCGGCCGGGACGAGGAACATCGTCGCCCGCTGGTGGGGCCGTGCGTCCGGATCGGTCACCGCCATCACGATGAGGAAGTCGGCGATCGAGGCGTTGGAGGAGAACCACTTGTGGCCGGTGATGACGTACTCGTCGCTCTCGCGCACGGCGCGGGTCTGCAGCAGGGTCGGGTCGCTGCCGGCGGTGTGCGGCTCGGTCATCGAGAACGCGGACTTCAGGTCCCCGGCCAGCAGCGGGTACAGGTAGCGGTCCTTCTGCTCGGGCGTGCCGGCGAGGGCGAGGATCTCGCTGTTGCCCGAGTCCGGGGCCTGGCAGCCGAACGCGTTCGGCGCGAACGGCGTGGTGCCGAGGATCTCGTGCATCAGACCGAGCTTCACCTGACCGAATCCCTGGCCGCCGAGCTCCGGGTCCAGGTGCGCGGCCCAGAGGCCCTGCCGCTTGACCTCGGCCTGGAGCGGCGCGTAGATCGCGTCCATCTGCGCCTGGTCGACCTCGCCGTAGATGGTGTCCAGCGGCCAGATCTCTTCCCGGACGAAGTCGCGCATCCACGCGAGCTTCTCCTCGAAGTCCGGTTCGGTGCTGAAGTCCCAGGCCATGGCGCGAGTCTACGCGCGGCGGGCCCCAGGAGGCGCGGTCT
Organism: Solirubrobacterales bacterium; assembly: GCA_025963955.1. Taxonomy (GTDB): domain Bacteria; phylum Actinomycetota; class Thermoleophilia; order Solirubrobacterales; family Solirubrobacteraceae; genus Paraconexibacter. The sequence goes on along the minus strand of JAOPZU010000251.1, from coordinate 3,466 downwards.
ACCAGCCGGTCCGTCGCAGGAACGACAGCAGCAGCGCGTTCACCTCGTCCGGGCGCTCCTGCTGGATCCAGTGGCCGGCGCCGTCGAGGATCTCGGTGCGCAGATCGTCCACCAGGCCGTCCATCGCGGCGGCGGGCATGACGTGCCGGACGGGATCGCGTGAGCCCTGCACGAAGAGCGCCGGGCGCGTGATGCGTGCGCCCGCCCACTGCTGCATGACGCGCTGGTTGCGGTCGAGGTTGCGGTACCAGTTCAGGCCACCCGTGAAGCCCGTTCGCATGTACGCATCGACGAGGACCTGCAGCTCCGGCTCGGTGAGGAACGGCGGGCGGGGTGGCACGTCGCCCGTCTGCTCGCCCCAGTCGCGCGACCACTGCTTCGTCGTGGTGAGCGTCCGGCGCACGTCCCGGGAGAGCATGGCCTCCGCTACGCCGGGCTCCTGGAAGTGGACGATGTAGAAGTCCTCGCCCAGGTGCTCCCGCATCACGGAGACCACCCCGCCCTCCGGCGATACGGCCCCGGCCCCCGTCGGCGCCACCGGGAGGAACGGCACGGACAGGCCGGCGACCGCGTGCACGCGGTGCGGGTGGATCGCCGCGGCCCACCACGCCGGCGGCGCACCCCAGTCGTGCCCGACGATCACGGCGCGGTCGAGGTACAGCGCGTCCAGGACGCCCACGGCGTCGCGCTCCAGGTGCAGCATGTCGTAGCTGTCGGGGTTCTCGGGGGCGGCGGTCCCGCCGCACCCGCGCAGGTCGGGCGCGATCGCGAGATACCCGGCCTCGCCTAGGGCCCGCAGCTGGTGGCGCCAGGAGAGCCACAGCTCGGGGAAGCCGTGCAGCAGCAGCACGGGCGGCCCGTCGGCCGGGCCGGACAGCGCGACGTGGACGTCGATCCCGCCCGCGTGCAGCAGCTCGTGCCGCACGCCGTCCAGCGGGGGCCACTCGCGCACGGGCGGCACCGCGTCAGTCCTCCGCCAGGACGATCAACCGGTCCTCGGGGTCGACGGCGTAGGACGTCGACTTCCGCGGGTTGACGTACACGCCGAAGCTGTGGTCGGCGCTCTTGGACTGGGCCGCGATGCGGTACCCGAGCGCGGTCTCCCCGCGCTCGCGGGCGGCGACGACGAGCGTCGCGAAGGTCACCTCGGTGCCCGGCTCCACGTAGTCGCCGATGCGGCGCAGGTAGACCTCGGAGCCGTCGGCGGCGAAGAGCTCGGCGAAGACGGCCTCGAGGTGCGCGTTCTCCGAGATCTGCGCGAGCAGCAGGCTGATGACCTTGTCGCTGACGATGACGTCGTCGACCTGCGTGACCTGCGCGAGCTCCCGGTTGCGGTCGTCGAGCATCTCGCTGACGACGGAGAACTCCGCACCCGTGCGCTCGGCGATGTCACGCAGGTGCAGGAGGCTGACGAGCGTGCGGGCGTCCGCGTGCTGCATCTCCAGCCCGGCGTCCGCCATCACGATGACCTGGTCGAAGCGCCCGACGTCGAGGGACTCGAGCAGCGGGCGCTCGGTCGTCGTGCCGCGGAGGACGTCGATCTCGAGCGTCTGCTGCCCGCCGACCTGGCTGCGCAGGAGGGCGGGGTCGATCGCCCGCTCGCTGACCACGAGCGCCGTCGAGCCCGCGACCGTGTACTCCGAGAGCTCGCTGAGCACGGCGGCCGTGCGCTCGCTGTAGCCGAGCACGAGCGCGTGCTGCGGCGCGGGCGGCGTGGGCTCGCCGCGGCGGATGACCGTGGTGTCCGGCGTCACCTGGCACGGCGTCGCGGCGATCAGGCGCTCGTCGTCCTCGGCCACCGCGACGAGTTGGGTCCCCGGGGTGATGACCGTGTCCGGGGCGGCGTTCAACTTGACGGTGCCGTCCGCGAAGCGCAGGCCGATGACGGCGCAGTCCTCGTAGGCCAGCAGCGCCTCGCCGAAGGTGCGGTTCTCGAGCGCGGGGTCGGTCCGGAAGTAGACCTCGTCCCCGTCGAAGTCGAGCAGCTCGGTGTAGACGACGGCCGCGCCGGACTGTCGCGAGGTCTGCACGATCAGCCGCGCGACGGTCTCGCCCTTGTCGATGAGGACGGCCTCGTCGCCGCCCACCAGGCGCGCCGCCTCCAGGTTCTCGGAGTCCTGGATCTCCGCGATGATGTGGTACGGCGTCGGGCGCCGGTCGGGCGAGCGGATCAGCGCGAGCATCGTCTTGATGACCGACGGGTCGGGGTCGGCCTCCAGCGGCGAGGAGAGGACGATGACGGCGCGCGCGTCGTGCGGGTTGACGATCTGCAGGTCGCGCAGGTCGATCGGGCTGCCCGACCGGCAGACCACGCGGGTGCCGCGCATGTCCTCGATCTTGTCGCGGATCGCGTCCTCCATCTCGACCTTGTCGCGCTCGGCGAGGATCACCACGCACGGGTTCTTCTCGCTCTCGTTGGCGATCGCGAGCTCGGAGAGGATCGTGAAGACGGTGTCTGACCAGCCGAGGATCAGCGTGTGGCCGGACTCGACGACGAACGAGCGGCCCTTGCGCAGCTCCTGCAGGCGCTCGTCGAGGCTGTTGGCCAGCACGCCGATGAAGGCCGAGAAGACGACGATGCCGCCGAAGGTCAGGAAGATCGACACGACGATGTAGCCGTTGCCGGTGTCGTTCCCGATGTAGCCCGAGTCGATCGAGTGCAGCAGCGCGCGGTACAGCGCGGTCGCCGGGTTGCCGTCGTTCGTCAGCCCGAAGATCAGCGTGACCCCGGCGAAGAGGATGATCATCGCCGCCGTCGCGAGCCCCAGGTAGCCGAGCAGCGCGGACGGCCCGCGCGCCATCGAGGTGTCGAAGGCGTAGCGGAGTCGCTGGGAGCGGGAGGCGTTCGTCATGAGCCGCGACACCCTACCGGCGCCGGCCGGCACTCCCGGCCGGCTACGTCGCTTTTCGACGTATGTCTGCTTCTCAGCGAACAGCGCCGCGGATCGTCGTGTCCACGTCGCGCGGCAGGACCTCGCGGTTGCCCGCGCGGTCGACCGCGACCGACGCGAAGCGGTAGCGCGAACCACGCCGGACGGCCACCCTGAAGGTGCTGCCGGTCGTGCTGCCGATCTTCCGCAGGGCACCGCCGTTCGTCCCGCGGTAGATCTCCACGCGCCTGATCCCCGTGGGCACGCAGCCGGTGGGCGCGCGGTCGGACCGCGAGAGCCGCAGCGTCGCGCGCGTCCCGCGGACCACGCGGGTGGTGGTCCGCACGGAGGAGGACGGCGCGCGCCGGTCGACGACCCGGGCGAGGGCGGCGGCCGCGCCGCCGTTGAGGATCCCCCATCCGAGGTCCGGGTTCCAGCCGGTGCCGGCGGGCCGCGAGGCGGTCTGCTTGACGATCCGCACGACGTCCTGAGCGCTGAGGTCCGGGTTCAGGTCGCGGACGACCGCCGCCACCGCGGCGACCATTGGCGCGGCCATCGACGTGCACTGGATGTAGGCGTAGCGGTTGTCCCCCGCG
>JAOPZU010000246.1 GCA_025963955.1 Solirubrobacterales bacterium | reverse complement strand
AGCGGCGTCTTCGCCTGCACGAGCGACCGGGCCGCCAAGCACGACTTCACCCCGGTCAACGGCCGCAGCGTGCTCCGGCGGCTTTCGGCCCTGCCCGTCACTACGTGGAGCTACAAGAGCGAGAAGGGCGGGGTGCGGCACATGGGACCCATGGCGCAGGACTTCCGCAAGGCCTTCGGCCTGGGCACCGACGACAAGAGCATCGGCCAACTCGACGAGGCCGGCGTGACCCTTGCCGCCATCAAGGAGCTCAACGCGACTGCCCGCCGCCAGCAGCGCCTCCTGGACGCCCAAGCCGCACAGATCGCCCGGCTCGAACGCCGGCTGGCGCGGCGCTGAGGGGGGCGCGCCGGAGCCGCGCTTCGTCCTGGGTGATGATCGGCAGTTCGAGGCGCGCGGCTTGCTCGTTGCCGGCATTTCGGTGACCGGAGTCGCCGCAGCCTCTGACCTCGTTCGCCTGACTGAGCACGTGCGCTCAGCCGCCTGCGGACCGGTGCGCGGTGCCGCCGAGGAACCCTGCGCTGCTGACCGCGGTGACCGACAGGCCCACCCGCTCACGCCGCGAGACGTTGGGGATCACGACGCGCCGTTGGTTGCGGCCCCGCGTCGCGAACACCGAGTGCCCCACGAGGCGCAGAACGTGGTTGTCGAAGGCGGTCACGCGGGCCAGCACGCGGTAGCGCTGGGCCCCGAGGACGGGCTTCCACGTGACGATCAGCCTGGAGCCTCGGCGGCGGAGCTTCATCGTCGGGACGCCGGGCTTGAACGGCCCGGGCGCCATGTAGTGGGCAACCTTGAACACCGCGCGCGGCTGACCGTGCTGGAGCACGGTCGCCTCGATCGTGCGCCGGCCCGCCGGCCCGGTGGCGGGCACGAAACGCAGCCCACCGGAGGCCGCGCTCGTCTCACCGATGATCTGCGCAGGACCGGGGGCGCCACCGTGACCGGCAAGCCGCTCGGCGAAGCGGACTCGCTGCCCGGGGATCGACCGGACCTTGAACTGCACAACGCGTGCGCGGCCTTCGCCCCCGACTGTGGCTTGGACCGACGGGTCGGCGATGCCGTTGGCCGTCTCGAGGCCGATCACCGGCGAGGAGCCGTCCTTGACGTCCACCGTCCAGCTGCCGGGAGCCGGGTCCTTGACGTCGATGTACGTCTCGTGGTCGACACCGGGGTAGACGAGGTAGCCCCGCCTGCCGGCGGCAGCAGACGTATCCACGGTGGTTCCGTCCGGCGCCGTGAGCACCACGTCCGGCGGCTTCGTCGCGCCGGTGAGCTTGAACAAGAACGTCGGCACGCCCGCCGGGACGGTGACCGTGCGCGGCGCGCCTGTCGCCCGGATCGAGCGCCTCGCGGTCACGCCGCCCTCGGTGACCAGCTGGTCATGGCTGCAGCCCGAGAATGAGTGCAGGCCCCTGTCGTTCCAGGTGTAGACGACTCCCGCTCCGTACGTGAGGCCCGCGGCCGTGACGTTCGCGCAGGCGCCGATGCCGCGCGACGAGGCCAGGATCTCCTGCTTGAAGGCGAAGCTGGCCACGCCGCAGAGGTTGCCGCCGATGCCGACGCCCGCGAACGCCTGCCACTTGGTGGCCGAGTAGATGTCGACGCCGAGCATCGCGTTGATGTTCAGCTCCAGGCACGCGGCTGCGAACGTCTTGTTCACCGTGCCGTAGCCGCTGAACTGCTGGCCGTTGATGTAGGTGATGACCGCATGGCCGAAGGACAGTTCCCCGAGCAGGGAGAAGTCGGCGTTGGCGGTCAGCGCCCACGGGTTGTTCGCTGTGGAGTCGACGAACTTCAATGACCCGTCGACGTTGAGCAGATCCTTGGTCTGGGTGCCGACTTTGACCTTCGGGCCGGCCGCGAGCCCCACCAGCCCGGCGACCTGCACGCTCGTTTCGCACTGTTTGCGCGTCGGGTCCGTCAGGCAGAGGTTCGGCGGCAGCGTGTCGGCGTGATCGGACTTGTACTTCGAGCACGTGGCCGGGCTTTGCAGACAGCCGTTGGCATCCCAGTAGGTGTTCGCGTAAGAGCCGCCGACCTTCGTCAGCCGGACGCAGCAGCCGAGCTGGATGCCGGGGTCGAAGAGCGCCGCGGCACTGAGGCCGACGAACTTGCCGCCGCGGATCGTGAACGAGCCCTTGGCGCCGTAGGCACCCGTCGGCGGGAAATAGAGCTCAAGGCTGCCGTTCCACTCGTCAGAGCTCTTGACGTAGGAGAGGCTGAGGTCCTTGATCTTGAAGAGGTTGCCTGCAGGTATCTCACCGACCTTGGCGTTGAGGCCGTCGAAGACGATGCCGGCGGTGTTGTCGATCGCGAAGACCGTCTGCACCGTCACGCCCTGCAGCAGCTCCAGCGCCCCCTTCTTGCGGGTGGGGTCGGCGAGCTCCTTGTCGGTCGGGCGCGCGAGCGTCGGCAGCATGAAGCTCCCGAACGCGGCCGAGCGCTTGCGCAGCAGGTGCACCTCGTCGATGCCATTGAGCGCGAGGCCGCCGAGCGACATCCCGACCTTGACCCCGGCGCCGTACTTCGTGATCCAGTTCAGCTTCTGGGTATTGGTCGGGAGGTTCGCGATCGCCTTCTTCAGCGCGGACGCGTCGGTGACCTTGCTCGCGCGGTCAACCGGCCAGTTGATGAGATCGGTCTGCAGGATGTACCGGCTGCCCATCGTCGCGGACGCCGGCTTGATCTCGCCGTAGATGCCCGCGAAAGGCGGTAGACCGGTCGTCTCGGAGACACTCGCCAGCGTGTTGTTGCCGGTGTCCAGGACGAAGCGGACGTGGGAGATCTTCTCGTCGACCTTCTCGTCGACGACCGGGAGCGAGCCGTTCTGCAATCGCAGCCCGTTGACGAGGATCGGGACGTTCAGCGGCGAGCGGTACTGCAGACTGGTCGCGGCCGCGAGATTGCGGCTGCTCGGCGTGGTCGCCGCGACCCGCCTGTAGCACGACCCCGCAGGCGCGTCGGAGGGGAACACCATCTCGACGAACTTGTAGATCACGGTCGTCGGGCAGACCTCGAGCTGCGCCTTGGTGCAGGCCGCAGTGATCGCCGCCGTCGCCTGGGACTCGGTCACCGCCTTGATCGCTGCGGTCACCGTGGCCGACGCAGGGCCCGGGTGGTTGACCGTGGCGCTCGCCTTCAACAGGACGTCGATCTGCTTCTGGATCTCCTTCTGCAGGGCGGCCTGGTAGGGGCTGGGCACAGCGGTCTGCGCGATCGAGGCAGTGAGCCCGCGGGCCTTGACAGTGCGCTGGTCATGTCGGAGCTCCTGCAGCCGTGCCCTGAGGCGCTGACGCGCTTCTGCGAGCCGCGCCAGCACGTACGCCGTGTCGACGGTGACGTGCGTCGCCGCGACGCTGGTGCTCGTCACGTGCCCGAGTTGCACGGTCTCCCCTGCGTCCGAGAGGCCCACCGCGCGCGCCCCGTACGTGTACGTTGCGGGCGTTCCTCCGGCCGCCCGGGTGGTGGCCGGCTGACTGATGCCGAGTTTGGACAGAATGCGGGCGACGCCGTCGGAGATCTCCGCGGCCGCGGGGTACTGAACGATCGCGCTGGTGCCGTCGCACTGCGTCTCCCAGGTGCCGTTGCCGTCCGTGTCGAACTGGTACCCGGTGGCGTCCCCGCCCTGGTAGAGCGACTGGATGATCTGATCGTGTTGGGCGACCTGCTGCGGTGACGGCGACGGATCGTCGTTGAGGATCGTGCCCGTCCCGGCCGCGCCCCCGGCTTCGACGCTGAAGCTCTCGTCAGGCTCGATGTCCTCGTCCGGATAGATCTGGACGCTGATGACCCTGAGCGTCTCGCCCGGCTTGAACACGAGCGTGTCACCTCCCTGGCCCGGCGTCACGCGGGGGATCCAGAAGTCGGTGCCGCTGCCGTCGGGCGGTCGGGCCACGGCGCTGCCGTTGCGCCAAATGAGCGGGACGACCTGCGCGGTCTTGGCCGGGAACGACAGGCGCACCGGGATGTGGATGACGTTGCCGGAGGACGAGCCGGGGACCCCGTTCTCCAGCGCCGCACCGGGGCCCGACGTGATGAGCGGGACGCCATCCCGGAGCACCGGGTAAGCGCTCGTCTTCGTCCCGTCGTCGTTGAGGATCGTCCCGGTGCCGACCGATGTCACCCGTGCCGCACCGCGGACGACTTCGCCGGCCAGGACGACGCTCTCGTCACCCTCGACGACGTTGTCGCCGTAGACAAGGACGGGGACCACTGCGACGGTCTGGCCGGGCGCGAACGTCACATCCCCTGGGAAGCCGTTGGCGCCGTAGTCCTGGATCGGCGTCGGGGTGTTCGTCGACTCGCCCGTGCTCGCCCTCGCCGAGCCCCCGGTGAACCTGG
>JAOPZU010000473.1 GCA_025963955.1 Solirubrobacterales bacterium | reverse complement strand
TCCGGCACGCTGCTCGTCGGACTGCTGCCGCCCGCGGACGGCCCGCGCCCCGGCGCGTCGGTGGACGAGATGCGCGCGCTCGTGGCCGGCGGCGTGGTCTTCCGCATCGCGGTCGCTACGCCGCTCGGTCGCTGGCAGCCGATCGGCGAGCTGACACTCGACGAGGTGCTGCCGGCGGACGCGGGCGACGTCGACTTCGATCCGCTGCAGTACACGGGCGGCGGCCTGACCCCGGCGCCCGCCTGGCTGCAGACCGTGCGCAGCGAGGCCTACCGCCTCAGCCGCCGCGGCCGTCACGCCCCGCAGGAGCCGCGCCTGGAGCCGGAGCCGGACAGGGCCTGACCGGCTGCGGGTCTAGCGCGCGCCGTCCCACCACGCGCCGAGCACCCGCCGCCAGTTGCCCCAGGCGACGGCGGCCAGCTCGTCCTCGTCGAAGCCGCCGGCCCGGAAGGCGTCGAGCAGCCGTGGCAGCCCGGCCACGTCACCGAGCGCGGCCGGGACCGACGCGCCGTCGAAGTCCGAGCCGAGCGCGACGTGGGCGATGCCGATGCGGTCGCGGACGTACCGCGCGTGCTCGACGATGCGCGCCAGCGGCGTGTCGTCCGCGTCCGCGAAGTCGGCCCGCAGGAACTTGTTGGCGTAGACGATCCCGACGAGGCCGTCCGTCGCGCCGATCGCGTCCAGCTGCCGGTCGGTCAGGTTGCGCGACGCCGGGCACAGCGCGTGGACGCCGGAGTGACTGGCGACCAGCGGCCCGGCCTCGAGCGCCGCGACGTCCCAGAAGCCGGCCTCGTTGAGGTGGCTGAGGTCGACGAGCACGCCGAGCTCGGCGCAGCGCCGGACCAGGCCCCGGCCCGCGTCGGTGAGTCCCGGCCCGGTGTCCGGCGAGGACGGGAAGACGAACGGCACGCCGGACGCGAACGCGTTCGGGCGGCTCCACACCGGGCCCAGCACGCGCAGCCCGGCGCCGTACCACGTGTCGAGGGCCTCCAGGCCCTCGTCGATGGCCTCCGCGCCCTCCAGGCCCATGACGGCGACAGGCGGGCCGCCGTCGAAGGCCGCGTCGAGGTCCTCGGCCGTCCGCCCCAGGCGGACGGCGCCCGCCCGCTCCAGCGCCAGCAGGCGTCCGGCCACCGCGGTGGCGTGCGCCGCCGCGTCACGCCGGTCCAGCCGGCCCGGGTAGGGCACCGCGAGGCTGCCGTCCGGCTGCCGGGTGGGGGTCATCGTCATGTCGGGCGCGGCGGAGAAGATCGCGAAGATGCCGCCGCGCAGGTGGCCCGCGCGCATGCGCGGCAGGTCGACGTGCCCGCCGTCCCGCCCGGCCCGGATGCCGGCGTGGTCCGGCCGGGTGAGCACGTCGTTGTGGCCGTCGAAGACCGGGAGCGGCGCGGGCGGCATGCCGCGCAGCGTACGCGGACCACACCGGGCGGGCCGCCGCCCCGACGGACACCACTAGCGTCCTGGACCGGATGAGCACCCTCAGCACCTGGTGGCGCCGGATCGCGGTGGACACCTCCGCCCTGCGCGACTCGCGGGACCTGCGCGCGCTTGTCCTGGGCAACTTCGTCACCGGCCTCGGGACCCAGGCGGCGCTCGTCGCGCTGCCGTACCAGCTGTACACGCAGACGGGCTCCGCGTTCCTCACGGGCCTGCTCGGCGCGGTGGAGCTCGGGCCGCTGGTCGGCATGGCGCTCTTCGGCGGCGCGATCGCCGACCGGATGGACCGGCGCCGCCTCCTCCTGTTCGACCAGATCGCCCTGATCCTCATCGCCGGGACGCTGGCCGGGCTCTCGTGGCACGGACACGTGCCGCTCGGCCTGCTCTACCTCCTTGGCGCGCTGCTGGCCGGCTTCGGCGCGGTGCAGAACGTCGCGCGCTCGGCGATCGTGCCGAACCTCGTCGCCCCCGGGAAGCTGCGCAGCGCGCTCGCCCTGAACTTCGGGCTGGCCCAGCTGACGCTCGTCATCGGGCCGGGGATCGGCGGCGTGCTGATCGGCCTGGTCGGGGTGCGCGGCGCGTACACCGCCGACGCGGTGTCCTGTCTGGCGATGGTCGCCGGCCTGCTCGCGATGGCCCCGCAGCCGCCGCACGACCTCGGCGGCGCCGGGCGGCCGACCATCCGTGCGTCGATCGGCGAGGGCCTGCGCTTCGTGAACCGGGCCCCCGCGCTGAAGGGGTCCTTCGCCATCGACCTGGTGGCGATGTCCTTCGGGATGCCGCGCGCGCTCTTCGCGGTTCTGGCGATCAGCGTCTACCACGCCGGCGCGGAGGGAACGGGGCTGCTTTACGCCGCTGTCTCGGCCGGCGCCACGGTCGCCGCGCTGACGACGGGCTGGCTGACGAACGCCCGCTGGCTGGGGCGCATCGTCATCGCGTCCGTGCTCGCCTGGGGCGCGGCGATCGCGATGGCCGGCCTGACCACCTCGCTGTGGCTCGCCGCCGCCTGCCTGGCCCTGGCCGGCGCGGCGGACAGCGTCAGCGCCGTCTGCCGCTCGACGATCAACCAGAGCGTCACGCCCGACGCGATGCGTGGGCGGATGTCGTCCGTGTTCAGCCTGGTGGTGACCAGCGGTCCGCGCGTGGGCGACGTGGAGTCCGGCGCGGTCGCCGCGCTCGCGGGCGCCCGCTTCAGCGTCGTCAGCGGTGGCCTGGCGACCATCGTCGGCGTCGGCGCGATCGTGCTCGCCTTCCCAGCGCTGGCCGCCTTCGACGGGCACGCGCCCCCGGCCGAGTAGGCCCCCCGGGCGGACCGGGCCCCCGCCCGTCATGCTGTCGGCCGATGGAGGTCCATCCCGATCCGCTGGTGCAGAACCTGCTGGCCTCGGGACTCATCGACCCCGCGGACGTCCCGCTCGTCGAGGCCCTGGCGCATCAGGTCCGCACCGCGCCCGGGGTCGGGATCGGGGAGCACGACATCCTCTCGGTGGCGCAGGCGCTGGGCCGGGCCGCCGAGCGCGTCGCCGCCGCCGGCGCGGACGTCGCGGTCCGCCGCCTCGAGGCGACACCCGACGCCGAGCGGGAGGCGGCGATCGAGCACTGGCTCGGGGTCGTCCTGCCGATCGCGACCGACGCCTTTGCCGTGTTCTGCGGTCACCGCGCGCGCCAGATCGCGCGCCGCCGGCTGACCGCCGCGGCCTACGGTGCGGCCACGAGCCCGCCGGTCAGCGTGGCCTTCGTCGACCTGCGCGGCTCGACCGCCTTCATGCTCGAGCACCCGCCCGCCGCGATCGAGGCGCTGACGGACGAGCTCTACGCCACCGGGCAGGCGGTCGCCAAGCAGCACGACGTCGCGGCCGGGAAGTTCCTCGGCGACGGCGTCCTGCTCGTGTCGGGTGATGCGCGGCGGCTGCTCGACGCGGCCTTGGACGCGGTGCGTGAGCTGGGGGCCCGGACCCCGCTGCGGGCCGGCGCCGGGGTCGCGCGGGGCGCCGTCATCCGGCGCGCGGGCGACTGGCACGGGCCGCCCGTGAACCTGGCGGCCCGGCTGGCCGAGCTCGCC
>JAOPZU010000151.1 GCA_025963955.1 Solirubrobacterales bacterium | reverse complement strand
GTCTGCGTCTGTATACGCGGCCGAAAGTCCGGGTGGCCCGGAGGGTAGGCGGCAAGGGAGACCTCCGCCAGACCCGAGGGGACGTCCTCAAGCGGGACGAGCACCACCCCGCCGGGACCGGCACGGTTGCCCGGGGCGCGACCGCGGCGAGGTCGAGCTCGAGGACGCAGGCGTGGCGCCGCGGCGTCGCCCCAGCGGCCAAGAGGGCGGCTGCGAGCTCGGCGTCCTCCGTCGCGGCGAGCCACCCGCGCAGCGGTCGAGGATCGCATGGACGACCGCCTCGACGCTGCTGCCGCCCGACCGCGTCAGCAGGTCGGCGCAGGGCAACCGGTCGCGCGTGACGCGCAGAAAGGACGCCACCTCCTGCCTGTCGCGGTCTTGCACCGGCTCGCGCTCCACGCCGCCAACCTACGGGGCCAGCGCACACTCGCAAGGTGGCGCGTCGTCGCTCGGTGCTTCCTCAGCCCTTAGCGAACATCCGCACCGCTACTGACTGGGCGCTCCGGCTTTCGACGGCCGGCCATTCCCCCACCCGCAGGCGAGGCCGGCGCGACTCCTTCAGGCTCGCGCGGTGGCGACGCATGAGCCGCTGCCCTTGCTCCTTGACTCACGCGGCGAACGCACTCCACGGCCGCGGTACGCGTTTCGCCTCCGCGGGCGGGCGGGCGGGCGAGCGGGCGGGCGGGCCGGCCGGGCCCGGCGGGATGGCGAAAGCGAGCGCCAGCGAACAACGGGAGTCTGCGGTCGAGATCGTCGCCACGTTCCTGGGCTGACCCGCCTCTGGCACCCAAGCGTCGCGACTTGCTCCGACATACGACGCTCTCCTGGCACAAGCCAGGAAGCTCCCCGCATGGCCGCACCTCGTAGCCCTGACCGCTCGAGATGCACGCAAGAGGATCCGGTTTGCGCGAAACCGATGCGGCTACCGGCGCCGCGGCCTCAACCGACCTGCCATCCGTGAGACCGAGTCTCATTACACGGCCAAAGCAAGAACAGACTAGATGCCAGAGCTGGCCGTGAACGAATCCGTGTAGCCACGGGTGCCCGCGGATCAAGGGTGACCCGGCGGTGCCTGAAGTGCTGATCCTGGGGCTGCTCCGGGCGCCGCTCGCGCCGCTCGCGCTGGGCTTCGTCGCTGTCGCTGAACCGGAAGCTTGCGGTGGTCCGGTGCTGGAGCGTTTGTTAACAAACGCGGTGGTCCACTTCGTGAAGGCGGCTAACCGAAGGACCCGCGACGAGGCCAAGCAACGGTCTCTCGCGTGGTGGAGGAGGTCTGCCGGTAAGGCGTGTCTGGGTGTTCGGCGCGCGCAGCGGATGCCCGCTGCCGCGCGGAGACGCACGGTCGCCGGGCCCGACTGCCGCGTGCCCGGGTCTGCCCGGTGAGCCGGTGGTTCGGGTCGGGGGTCCCCTCGAGAATGAAACGGCCGCTAGGCCTGCGGCCCCCGGCCGTTCCCCTCCGAGGGGTCAGGATCAGCAAGGAGCCTGCCGCGGTCGGGGCGATCAGCCTTCCGGTGGCCGGACGTTGGTGCGCATCGCGGCGGGCGTAACTCGTTCTTAGGGCATGGCGATCGAACCAGCTCACCGAATCTCAGCTGCGGTGGTGGGGCCGCGTCTCACGCGGGAGGACGTTCTGACCGTGCGTGAGGTCTCCGAGCTGTTGCGGTGCTCGACCCGGCATGTGTACGTGCTCGCCGAGCGTGGTGAGCTTCCCGGCGCGCGCCGCCTGGGCCGCAAGCTGCTGGTGTCGCGGCGTGTGCTCGAAGCGTGGCTGCTGACCGACGCTGACGCGGTTTAGCGGCCGGCCGGGGCGGGCGCGCCGTCGGCGGGTTCCACCCCGAAGGCGGCGTTCATCGCGGCCACCGCGCGGATGTCGGCTTTGGCGTGCAGGTAGCGGTTGGTCGTCTCGAGCTTGGAATGCCCAAGCGCATCACGGGCGGCGACCACGCCGGCGCCAGTGGCGATCATCGTTCCAGCCGCGTGACGCAGGCCATGAAGAGCGACGGGTCGAAGGCCGGCCGCGTCGCGGGCGGCGGCGTAGCGACGCCGGATCGCGGAGTCGTCTAGGCGGCCGCCGGTGCGGTTGACGAACACGTAGTCCGACTCATCAACGAAGTGCTCCCGAGCGCTCAGTCTGGCGAGCGCCTGCGCGGCGGGCCTTGGGACCGGCACGGTCCTGGGCTTCCACGACTTCGGCAGCTTCTCCGCCCCAGCCGAGACGGTCCGTTGGATGTCCAGGACCGCACCGCTCATGTCCGGCATGAACATCACATTCGCCCACCGCAGCGCCCGCGCCTCCCCGATCCGCATCCCGCTGTACAGCAGCACCCGGAAGAGCTCGCCGTCCTGCGCATCCTGCGCCTGCCGTAGCTCCTGCTCCTCCGCTTGGCGCTCCCGTTGGGAGACGGAGAGCGGCGACGGCTGCTGAGGACCCTCATGACCCGGCCGCTCGCGGCCACGGAGCTGCCGGTGCGCACCCGCGGCCGCGGCGCGTGCGAGCGCCTCGACTTCCTCGATCTCGAAGTAGTCAAGTCGGCCCGGAGGCGCTTCGCGGCGTTTGTCCGTAGGCGCCGCGGGGTTGTTGGCCAGGGCGTAGCTGTCATCGCGCATCGCGTACTTGAAGATCGACACCAACACCTGCCGATGCTGATTGACGTTCCGCGGCCCCAGACCCTCGCGGTCCAGTCCCTTCAACCAGTCGGCAACCTCTCGCACGGTGACCTCCACCAGCGGCCGGTCACCGAACGGTCCCATGATCCGACCCGGACTGACGCTCCTGCCGCGCTTGGCCGGCGCCCCCGGCTCCCGAAGCATGACCTCGAAGTTGCGAAGCGTCGCGGGACTACTGCGCTTCACGTCGGTCATCCACTGAAGCCATTCCTGGGCGACTTGACGAACACTCACGAGCTCGCCCGGGTCCGGAACACGCTCCCTCTGCGCCCGCCGCGCCCGCCATGCCGCAACCGCAGCAGGCGCCGCGGCAATTGCCTGCGCCTCGCTGAGCCAGCCCTCGGGCACGCGTCCGCGCCGCTTCGTCCAGACGATGCGCCCGGACTGATCAACACCGTCTGGATCAAGCCAGGCCTTCCCGATGCGCGTCTTCGCCGAACGAGTCCCCCCGGTCGCGGTGGGCTCGTGCCACACCGCCTCGAAATACGCGGCCAGCGAGGCGCCCTTGCCGCGGGTCACGATCACGGCCGGCATCACAGTCGACATGGACTTACAGTAAGGGCGTAGCGCGGTGAAAACCAGGGCGTAGCACTTTTTAGGGCGTAGCACATGGCGTAGCGAACACCGCTCAGAACTCGTGTATAAGGGCTCTTTGGGCGTTTCGCCAGGCGCATGGATACTGGGTTTTCGCCCTTTATCGCAGCCTTCCAAGCTGAATGTCGCCGGTTCGAACCCGGTCGCCCGCTCCTCTCCTCATCTCAGAAAGCCCTGCTTACAGCGGGGTTTTCTCGTTGCCGGCGAGTGCTTGACACCGTCTGGTTGCGAATTGCGTAGCGCCTCCGGGTAGCGCTTGGTCCCTTGAGCAGCGCGTGATGCGGCCATATCGGTGCGCTCATCCGACACCCGATACGGATCGTGCGCGGACGGATGCCGCGCGCCGAGGTCACCGTGTGCGGCAGGCCAGCAGCCTGGCTCGCCGGAGGCCGCAGGACGCGCCATGCCGGTAAGCAGTGCGTCGACGCCTGTGCTGGACATGCCAGGTGCAGAGCAGAAAGTGAGGAAACAGCAGGTTCATCTCGCTGCCGGTACATGAGGATCTACTGCTATGTAGACCTTCCGTCGGGTAGGGCGCGTAGGCCGGGCATGTCTAATACGAGAGTTGTCCGCCCGCCGCCACTGCGGCTCCTGCGTTCCATGCCGACCCAGCTGTTCTGTCTGGCCGCGCTCACGTGCGGGGCGGCGATTGCCGGTCCTGCCAGTGTGGCGGCCGCCGCTGCCACCCCCGTGCCTTTGGGCACCGCATCGGCCTACGCGCTGCTCGCCGGCTCGACAGCGACGAACACCGGCCCTTCCACCTTGAACGGGGACCTTGGCCTGTTCCCGGGTAGCGCGGTCACCGGCTTCGCGTCGCCGGCGAAGGTCAACGGGGCGCAGCACGTGAACGACTCGCAGGCCAATCAGGCGAAGGCTGACCTGGGCAACGCGTATGACGTGGCTGCGGGCAGCGCCCCGACCAAGGACCTGCCGTCCGAGCTTTCGGGTCTGCGGCTGACGCCTGGCGTGTATTCCGCCCCGTCATCGGTCGGGATCAGCGGCCCGCTGACCCTCGATGCGCAAGGTGATCCGGCGGCGGTGTTCATCTTCCAGGTCGGGTCGGCCCTGACGACAGCGTCAGCGTCTGAGATCACCCTGGTCAACGGCGCTCAGCCCTGCAACGTGTTCTGGCAGATCGGAAGTTCAGCCACGCTCGGCTCCGGATCGACCTTCG
>JAOPZU010000150.1 GCA_025963955.1 Solirubrobacterales bacterium | reverse complement strand
GGCGCTGCGGCTTGCGCGCAGCGTTCTGACCGGGGCGACGTAGCGTGGGCGCTCAGCCCAGCCCTCCTCCCCTCAGCGCCGGCGCGCCACGAGCCGCTGCACCACGCGCAGGCCGCGCGAGCCGCCCGCGTCCGGCAGCGGGTCGAGCTGCACCCGCAGGGCGTTGAGCGTCATGGCGAGCATCTCGTAGTGGCCCACGACGAGGCAGAGCTCGATGAGCTGCTCGTCCGTGAGCTCCGCCCGCAGCGCGGACCAGACCCCGTCGTCGAGGTCCCGCGTCGCGTGCAGCGCGTCGGCGGCGCGCAGGAACGCTGCCTGGCGCGGCGTCCATCCCGGTGCGTCGGGCCCCGCGGCGACCCGCGCGATCTGCTCCCGGGACAGCCCGGCGGTCAGGGCGATGCGCTCGTGCTGCTGCAGCTCGTAGGCGCAGTCGCAGTTGTGCCCGACCCGCAGGATCAGCAGCTCCGTCTCGTCCCGGCGCAGCGTCCCGCCGGGCATCAGGCCGCCGGCGAAGCGGAGCCAGCGGCGAAAGACCGGGTGCCGCCCGAGCGTCGTGAAGACGTGCGGTGGGCCGCCGCCGGCCACGAGGCCGAGAGCCCGGGCGATCGCGTGGTTGACGCGGCCGATCTCGGCGCGGGTGCCGGGGGCGATGCGCGGCGCGGGGGGTGCGGACAGGGGCTCCATGAGCGGCGAGCGTACCCGGCGTCCCGCTAGCCTCCGCGCGGTGACCGCCTCGTCCGGCATCGGGGTCCTGCGCGAGGGCCCGCTGCACGCCGCGCTGAAGCTCGCGCTCGCCGAGCCCGGCGACCGGCTCGAGGTCAAGGTCGGGCGCTACGTCATCGACCTGGTCCGGGCGGACGGGGAGCTCGTCGAGATCCAGACCGGGGGCTTCGGGCCGCTGGGGCCGAAGCTCGACGCGCTGCTGGACGAGCACCGCGTGCGGATCGTCCACCCCGTCGCGGCCGAGCGGCGCATCGTCCGGCTCAGCGCCGAGGGCGAGGTCCTGTCCGCCCGCCGGTCGCCGCGCCGCGCCGGCGTGGCCGACATCTTCGACCGCCTGGTCACCTTCCCGTCGCTGCTGGCCCACCCGCACCTCACCCTCGAGGTGCTCCTCACGCGCGAGGAGCACATCCGCGGCGAGGCGCCCGTCGTCCGGCGCCGGCGGACGAAGGACCACGGCGAGCGCCGGCTCGTCGACATCGCGGAGCGCGTCGTCCTGCGGACTCCGCAGGACGTGCTCGCGGCGCTGCCACCGCTGCCGCAGGACCCGTTCAGCACCCGTGAGCTCGGGCAGCTGCTCGGCTGCGGGACGGTGCTCGCCCAGCGGACGGCGTACTGCCTGCGCCTGATGGAGCTCGTCGAGCCGGCGGGGAAGCGCGGGCGGACGCCGCTGCACCGCGCCGTCGGCTGAACGAGCCCGTCAGGCCTCCAGGCGGAGCCGCTCGCTCGGGCGCTCCTCGCGCCCGGCCTTGGCCCGCGGACGGCCGTCGACCCGGACGATGTCGGCGGTGAAGTCGTTGCCGCCCTTGACCAGGGCGGAGCCCACCCCGTAGACGTCCACCGGCGCGTCCTGCGCCTCGAAGCGCTCGATCTTCGCGACGTCGAAGCCGCCGGAGGCGACGATGCGCACCCGGCCGTGGCCGGCGTCGTCCAGGGCGGCGCGCACCGCTCGCGCGAGCTCGGGGGTGACGCCGCGCCGATCCGCCTCAGGGCCAGGCGCGTCCTGGAGCGCCCGGTCGACGAGCCGCTCCGACGTGTCGAGCCGCACGCCCCACAGCCGCGGGCCGAGGGCGTCCGCGACCTTGAGCGCCGTCCCGACGGAGTCGTTCTCGAAGTCGACGAGCACCGTGACGTTGAGGTGCTCGGAGAAGTGCGCCGCGAACGCGCGCGCCGCCGCGACCGTGTCCCCGTCGTAGGCGGCGATCAGGCCGTGCGGCACCGTGCCGACCCCGCGCCCACCCCACCAGGAGGCCTGCGCGTCGGTCGAGACCCCGATGGCCCCGGCCACGTGCGCCGCCCAGCCGTCCCCGGTCTGCACGCGCCAGTGGTCATGGCGAGCGCCGAAGAAGAGGATGTCCTTGCCGCGCGCGGCCGCGCGGACGGCCTTGACGTTGCGCATGATGAGCGAGCGCCGCCCGAGGCAGCCGAGGTAGACCGTCTCGAGGTGGGCGAAGTCGGTGTACGGCCCCTCGACGGTGAGGACCGGCTCCCATGGGCTGATGGGATCGCCCTCCGCGAGGGCCCGCACGCGCAGGCGCCCCCAGCCGTCGTCCCAGCCGCCGTCCGGGGTGCGGCGCCCGCTGCCGAGGCGCAGGATCGCGATCGCCTCGTCGATGCCGCCGAGGAAGGACTCGTGCTTCTGGAAGACCTGCATCAGCACGTGCGGGTGGCGCCCTTCCGCCTCCAGCAGCGCCTTGGTGTTCGTGAAGTAGGCGTCGCTCAGGTAGCCCGAGCGCAGGCGCTCGACGGGCAGGTCGAAGATCTCGGCGGGCAGACGCGCGGGCGCGGGCGAGGTGGCGGGCATCACGGGTCGCCTGCCCGCGGAGGGCCCGGGTCAATCGCGTTCGGCGCCCCGACGCGGGGGCGGTTCCAGGGTCGCCGCGACGGCGTCGGCGAAGGCGCCGGCCCGCAGGCCCGGGCGGACGTCCTCCGCGGCGCCGGCGGTGGACGGATCCCACGGCAGGCCGAGCGCGGCGTACACCGGCTCGAGCACCCCGCGGATGCGGCGCCCGCCCTCGACCACCACCACGGCCGTCGTGAGCGCGGCGCCCCGGATCGAGCGCTGCGCGAGGCCGGCGAGCTTGATGCCCGAGTCCTCGGCGTGCAGGGACCAGCGCCCGGGGCAGTACTCGCCGGGCAGTTCGCCGACGACGGGCGCGATGCCGACGGCGCGCAGCGCCTCCTCCAGCCGGGCGGCGAGCGCGGCGAAGCGCGGCTCGATGCCGACGCCGACCGCCCGCTCGCGGGTGATCAGCTCGACGAGGACGGATCCCTCGTCGTAGGCGGCGGCGTGTCCGCCCCCGAGCCGCAGGACCGCGGCGTAGCCCGCGTCCTCGGCCGCGGTGACCGCCGTGCCGAACCCCGCCAGCGACGCGTCGCGCCGACCGAAGGCGACCGTCGGCCCGGGCCGGAAGACGC
>JAOPZU010000145.1 GCA_025963955.1 Solirubrobacterales bacterium | reverse complement strand
GACCGGCTCCGGCTCCGCGACCGGAACGGGCGGGCGCCGCTGCCAGGGCGCGCGGCCCTCGGCCCCCATCCACGAGCCCGCGAGGATCAGCACGAGGCCGCCGATCGTCCCGACGGTGATCGACTCGCCGAGCAGCGCCGCGCCGTAGAGGACCGCGAAGCCCGGCGCGATGTAGGCCACGAGCGAGGCGCGGCGCGGGCCGAGCTCGCCGATCAGCGTGTAGAAGATGAGGAAGGCCAGGCCCGTGCCCAGGGCGCCGAGCGCGAGCATGCTCGCCGCCGCGTCGAGCCCGAGCGCGCTCGGCGGGTGCAGCAGCGCGAACGGCAGCGTCACGACGGCGGCGACGCTCATCGTCGAGGCGGCGACGCCCGCGGGCGGAACGCCCGTCATGCGTCGCTTGAGGAGCATCGCGCCGCCGGCGTAGCAGAGGCCGGCGCCGAGGATCGCGAGCCCCGCCAGCAGCTCCGCGGTGTCCCCGCTCAGGTCGACGCCGAAGAGCAGCGCGACGCCCAGGATCCCGACGAGGATGCCGACGGCGCCCCAGCCGCTGGAGCGCTCGGCCTGGTCGAAGCGCAGGGCCAGCAGCGCGGTGAAGATCGGCGCGCTGGCCACGAGGATGCCCGCGAGCGCGCTCTCGATGTGGCTCTCGGCGACGCTGATGAGCAGGAACGGGACGACGACCTGCACGAGCGAGATCAGGACGACGGACCGCCACCGCCGGCGCAGCTCGGGGATCGCGCCGCTGCGCAGCGCGAACGGGAGCAGGACGAGCGCCGCGAGCGCCGTCCGCGAGCAGACCACCTGCGCCGCGTCCAGGTCGCGCAGCCCGACCTTGATGAAGAGGTAGGACGCGCCCCAGGTGGCGGCGAGCACCGCCATCAGGATCCACGATCGACGGCCCATTGCCGCACAGCATCGCACTCGCGCGACGACAGGCCCAATGACACTTGCGCACGTGGGCCATCAGCGGGGCTGATGGCCGGGCGCGCGCCGCGGCCTCACCGTGGGAGCCCGCACACGCCCTTCGCCAGCCCGCGCACGAGTACCGCCAATTTGAAGAACGCCGCAGGTTGGTCGGCCGAGGTGTCGCTGAAGGCGATCCTCCCCTCTTCCGCCCGGAGGGTGTAGCGGAGGATCGCCTTCGGCCCCGGCGGCAGCACGAGGTTGCGGTCGAGCGGGCCCTCGCTCGAGGTGACGTCGTTCTGCCGGTCCACCGCGCCGCCGGCGAGCTCGCGCACCACCTCGCGCGCGGCGATGAGCTGCGCCGAGCTCATCATCCCGGCGTCCCTGCCGTTGCAGCGGACCTGGCCCCCGTCCTTCACGAGCAGGCTGAGGCGGGCGCCCGGGATGCTGCCGCTGCGCTCGACGACGAACAGGTCGGGCGACTCCGTCCCGCAGGCCGCCAGGCCCAGCGCGGCGAGGACGGCGGCGGACGCGACCCTCAGGCGCACAGCGACGCCCCTCCGCGGCGCGGATCCCCGGCGCCGCTGAGGGTCCCGTCCGGCGCCCGGCGCACGGCCTGCACGCCCCCGAAGAAGAGGTTGCGCTCGCGGAAGGCGACGACCCGGCGGCCGGCGGCCTCCAGCGCCGCGACGTCCGCGCCCGGTTCCGCGTAGACCGTGTCGTCCTCGAAGTGCAGGCGCGGCGCGTCGACCGCGGCGTCCGCCTCTAGGCCGTGGTCGAGGACGCCGACGATCGTCTGCAGGATCGCGGAGCGGATGCGGCTGGACCCGGCCGAGCCGAGGACGAGCTCCACGCCGTCCGCGCCGAGCACCACCGTCGGGGCCATCATCGACGGCATCCGGCGGCCGGCCGGGAAGGCGTGGAACCCGAGCGGGTTCAGGTCCTCCTCCCCCATGATGTTGTTCGGGTGCATCCCCGTCCCCGGGACCACGACGCCGGACCCTTCGCCGTTGGTCACCGTCACGGCGCAGGCGCGGTTCTCCCCGTCGAGCACGGAGACGTGCGTCGTCGACCCGAGCCGGGAGGCCAGGAAGCGCTCGCCGAAGCCGCGCTCGTCCAGGCCCGCGACGAACGCGTCGGTGCGAGCGCCCTGCGCCGCCTCCATGACGTCCACCAACCGCGCGGCCCCCACGTCGCCGCGGTCGAGCTCGTCGAGGGCCGCCGCGAGCAGGACGCCGCCGGCGTTCGGAGGGGGGTTGGTCAACACGGTGCGGCCACGGTACGCGGCCGGCACGGGTGCGCGCGGCATCGCCAGGTAGCTGCGCAGGTCGACGGCCGTCAGCGCCCCGCCGCGCGCGGCCAGCCATCCGACCACGCGCTCGGCCACGTCGCCGCGGTAGAACGGGGCGGCGCCCTCCTCGGCCAGCAGCTCCAGGGCGTCTGCCAGGTCGGGCCAGGCGAAGCGGTCCCCCTCCGCGAGGGCACGGCCACCAGGCGCGTGGACCGCCGCGCACTCCGGGGTGGACGTCAGGATGCCCTCGAGGATCTGCGACACGTAGGCCTGCGAAGCGTTCAGCGGGACGCCCGCCCGGGCGTGGGCCGCGGCCGGCGCCACGAGGTCGCGCAGCGGGATCGTCCCCCAGCGATGCATCGCCTCGGCGATCCCCGCGGGCATGCCCCAGGTGCCGATCGAGCCGGCCCCGCAGTGGAAGACCTGCGTCGCGTCGCCGAAGTCGACGGTGACCGCCTGCAGCTGCGCGCGCTCCCGGGGCGGCGTCGGCGCGCCGCGGCCCGGGGCCGCGACGAAGAAGTCGAGCAGCACCGGATCCGCGTCGAAGCCCGCCGCCATCAGGTAGCCGCCGGCGCCGAGCCCGGTCAGCAGCGGCTCGGCGGTGAACGACGTGAGCATCGCGGCGACCGCCGCGTCGACGGCGTTGCCGCCGTCCCGGAGCACCTGCGCCCCGGCCTGCGCGGACAGCGGATGCCCGGCGGCGATGACCCCGCCGCCGGTCCGCGTCCTGCCGCTCATCGCACCGCGGCGACGGCGCTAACCGCGCGGCATGAACTCGGGGACGTCGAGCTCCGAGACGTTCAGGCCCGTGCGGCGCGTGGCCGTGCCCCGCGCCGGCTCGGGCTGGCCGCGGCGCTGGACGCGCACCTCGCCGACCGGCTCCTCCAACGGCTTGCGGACCGACCGCGACGGCGAAGGGCCGTAGCCCGTGGCGACGACCGTGATCCAGACCTCGTCCTCGAGCTTCTCGTCGACCATCGCGCCGAAGATGATGTTCGCCTCCGGGTGGGCGGCCGCCGCGACGGTCTTGGCCGCCTCGTTGACCTCCCACAGGGACAGGTCGGAGCCCGAGGTGATCGAGAGCAGGATCTTCCGCGCGCCCTCCATCGAGGTCTCCAGCAGCGGCGAGGCCACCGCCGACTCGGCGGCGTCCAGGGCGCGGTTCTCCCCGCGGCCCATGCCGATGCCGAGCAGCGCGTTGCCCGCCTCGGACATGATCGTCCGGACGTCCGCGAAGTCGAGGTTGATCAGGCCCGGCAGCGTGACGAGGTCGCTGATGCCCTGCACGCCCTGGCGCAGCACGTCGTCCGCGACGTTGAACGCCTGGACCATCGACGTCTGCTTGTCCAGCACGGAGAGCAGGCGGTTGTTCGGCACCACGATGAGGGTGTCGACCTCCTCGCTCAGCGACTGGATGCCGACCTCGGCGGCGCCCGCCCGGCGGGAGCCCTCGAAGCCGAACGGCTTGGTGACGATGCCGACGGTCAGCGCGCCGAGCTCCCGCGAGATGCGCGCCACGACCGGCGCCGCTCCGGTGCCGGTGCCGCCGCCCGCGCCCGCCGCGATGAAGATCATGTCGCTGCCCTTCAGCAGGGACTTGAGCTTGTCGTACTCCTCCATCGCCGCGGCGCGCCCGAGGTCCGGGTTGGAGCCGGCGCCCAGGCCGCGCGTGATCTGCGGGCCGATGTGCAGGGTGATGTCCGCGGTGGACTGCTGCAGCGACTGCACGTCCGTGTTGACCGCGATGAACTCGATGCCCTCGATGCCGGCCTCGACCATGCGGTTGACCGCGTTGACACCGGCGCCGCCGACGCCCACGACGCGGATGACCGGCTGGCCGACGGACAGGGCCTGCCCCCACGGGGTGGGTGCGGGCGCCGACGAGCGGGCGTAGGCGTCCTCACGATGGGACGACGTGGGCGGCGACACGCGCGCGGGCGCCGGAGCGGGCGGCGGGTCGGCGAGCGCGGGGTGCGGAAAGCCCGGGGTCTCCCGGGAGTCCACAGGCAGCGGCGGGGCCGCGTGCTGCGCCGCAGCCGTCGACGGCCCGAGGGAGGATCCGTCGGCCTCCTCGCGCTTGGCGCTGGCCTCCTGGACCTCGTCCGTCTTCTTGAACAGGGCCGCGAGCGGGCCCTCACGCATCGACGCGCGCTTACCGGATTCCATGGGAGAGGACCTCCTTCGCGAGATCGCGATAGGACCGGGCGGCCATGCCGTCCGG
>JAOPZU010000133.1 GCA_025963955.1 Solirubrobacterales bacterium | reverse complement strand
CCGACGCCGCTCCCCCTGGGGGTGCAACAACAACGACGCCGCGCCCTCCGCGGGGGGTGCAAAACCGACGCCGCCCCCTAAGGGACCGGGCGGGCGGGCGTGGCCGTGACGTCGGCCAGCGACGCGTAGGCGTCGGGCCGGCGGGTGGTGAGGAACGGGAACAGCGTCAGCCAGTCCTCGCGCTGGTCGACGTCGAGGTCCGCGACGATGACCGCGGGTGCGTCGCGCGGGGCCTGCACGAGGATGCGGCCGTAGGGGTCAGAGACGAACGAGGACCCGTAAAAGGTGATGCTGTCGCCGCCGTCGACCGTCTCGGTCCCGATGCGGTTGACCGCGACCATGAAGGTGCCGCTCGTGATGCCGTTGCCGACGATGACGTGCTGCCACAGCGGCTGTGTGTCGAACCCGGGGTGGCCCGGCTCGGAGCCGATCGCCGTCGGGTAGACCAGGACCTCCGCCCCCGCCAGCGAGTAGGCGCGGGCCAGCTCGGGGAACCACTGGTCCCAGCAGGTCGGGAAGCCGAAGCGCGCACCCTCGACGGGGACGACCGGAAAGGCGTCCTCCCCCGCCGGGCCCTGGCGGAAGTACTTGTCCTCGAAGTACCCCTCGGTCACCGGGATGTGCAGCTTGCGCGTCCGCGCGACGAGCTCCCCGTCCGGGGCGAGCACGATGGCCGTGTTGAAGCCGAGGCCGTCCTCCGCGTCCGCCCGCTCGTAGAGCGACGCGTGGACGTGGACGGCGTGCGCCATCGCCAGCTCTCGGGCGAGCAGGTGCGTCGGCCCGCCCGGCAGCTCCTCCGGCGCGGCGCCCGCGGCACCCGGACCGTCCGCGGTGATCGCGAAGTACGGGGACAGCGTGAGCTCCTGCAGGCAGACGAGCTGTGCCCCCTGTGCCGCCGCGAGCGCGACCCCGGCGCTCAGCGACGCCCGGTGCTCCTGCGGATCGGGGAACCACTGCTGCTGGACGGCGGCCACGCGCAGCGGGGCGCGGCGCGGCGCGTCCACGCGGGCGAGCGACTCAGGCGTGGTGTCGATGGCCGTGATGAGCTGGAAGTCGGGCGCCATGACGCTGCAGTCTAGGTACGTCCTCGGGCCAGGACGGACAACGCTCAGGCCTTGCCGGGCACCTGTTGGGTGATGCAGTGCGGCCCGCCGCCGCCCCACGCGATGACCTCGGCGGGCACCCCGACGACCTCGTGCCGCGGGTAGGCCTGCGCGATGACGGCCAGCGCGTCGGCGTCCGTCGCCACGCCGGCGGTCGGGACGATCACCGCCCCGTTCACGATCGTGAAGTTCAGGTAGGACGCCCCCACGACCTCGCCGCCGACCGCCGGCCGCGCGAGGAACGGGAAGTCGAGGACGTCGAGCCCCGCAGCGAGCGCGCGGGCGCGGTTCTCGACCGTCGACTCGTGGTTGGGATCCCCGGCGGGGCAGGACTGCAGCAGCAGCTGCCCGGGAGCCGTGAACGCCGCGATCAGGTCGACGTGGCCGTCGGTGTCCCGGTCCTCGACCAGGCCCCGGCCGAGCCAGATGACCTCGCTCACGCCGAGCTGCTCCCGCAGGTGGGCGGCGATCTGCTCCGCGGTCAGCGACGGGTTGCGCGACGGGTGCAGCAGGCACTGCTCGGTCGTGACCAGGCGACCGGCGCCGTCGACGCTCAGCGAGCCGCCCTCGAGGATCAGGGGCGCGCGGAAGAGCGGATCCCCGAGGTGCTCGACCAGGAGGGCGCCGACGGCTGCGTCCTTGTCCCAGGGCGCGAACTTCTCCCCCCAGGCGTTGAAGCCGAAGTGCACCCCGGCGCGGCGGCCAGCGGCGTCCGTCACGAAGACCGGGCCGCTGTCGCGCAGCCACGAGTCGTCCATCGGCAGTTCGAGCAGCTCCACGCCGGCGGACAGGGCGTGGCGCGCCTCGGCCAGGTCCGCCGCGTCCGCGCAGACCATCGTCACCGGCTCGAAGGCCACGATGGCGTTGGCCACGCCCGCGTACTGCTCCTTCGCCGTCGCGAGCTGCTGCTGCCACATGTCCTGGCGGCACGGCCACGCCATGAGCGTGCGCTCGTGGGGCGCCCACTCGGGCGGCATCGCGAAGCCCGCCGCAGCCGGCGTCCCGACAAGCTCGGTCACTGCGGGCGCGGATGCTTCGGGCGCCGGAGGCGGTCACGTTCCTCCTGCTTCTCGACGACCGTGAGGATGAGCTTCAGGTACTGCTCCACGCCGTTGGCCTTGGCCTTGCCGTCGTGGAAGGCCTCGCGCCAGTCCGCAACCTTCGCGCCGTGCTCGACCATGAGGTTGAAGAACTCGCGGCGCATCTCGACCCGGATGCGGGCGTCCGTGGCCATGTCCTTGGTGACCGTGACCTCCGGGAGCTGCAGGCGGAACTGCTGCAGGTCCGAGCGCCCGCCGATGAGGTCGAAGCCCACCACGAGCTTCATGGGCTTCAGCGCGGGAACCTCCTCCAGCAGGCTCTTCGCGGCGGTCTCGATCAGCTGCTTGGCGTCGCCTGACATGTGCGGCCCAGCCTACACACCGACCGCTGCGCCTCCCCTGCCGGCGAGCGCTTGCGCGACCCGCCTCAGAGGCGTATAGTTGTTTATGCAACTACTTCGCCCGACGCGAAAGGACCGCACGACATGAGCGCCACCAGCCTGCGCCTCGAAGGGCTCCACCACATCACCGCGATGACCGCGGACGCGCCGCGCAACGTGGACTTCTACGCCCGCCTCCTCGGCCAGCGCCTGGTGAAGAAGACGGTCAACTTCGACGCGCCGGACGTCTACCACCTCTACTACGGGGACGAGCACGGCAAGCCGGGCAGCATCCTCACCTTCTTCGAGTTCCCGGACGCCGCCCGCGGCACCGCCGGCGACGGCATGGTCCACACGATCCAGTGGCGCGTGGCCGCCCCCGCCGCGCTCGACTTCTGGGCCGCCCGCCTGGCCGCCGAGGGCGTCGCCACGTCCACCGCTCCGGACGGCTCGCTGCGCTTCGCGGACCCCGAGGGCCTCGCGCACGAGCTCGTCGTCGCCGGCGACCTCGCCGACGCCCCGCTGGTCGCCGACGCGCCGGACGTCCCCGCCGAGCACGCGCTCCAGGGCTTCCACGGCGTGCGCGCCTACGCGTCGGCCCCCGACCGCAGCGCGGGCCTGCTGCGCACCCTCGGGCTGGAGCCCGACGCGGACGAGCGCACCTGGACGGCCCACGGCGCCGACCGCCGTGGCGTGATCACCTACGAGGACGCACCGGCCGGCCGCGGTCGCCCGGGCGCGGGGACGATCCACCACGTCGCCTGGTCCGCCGCGGACGACTTCGAGCTGGACGCCTTCCGCGCCCAGGCCGCCGGCGCGGGCGCCCGCCCGACGCCGATCATCGACCGGCAGTACTTCCATTCGGTGTACTTTCGCGAGCCGAGCGGGATCCTCTTCGAGCTCGCCTCCCGGGACATCGGGTTCGACGTCGACGAGCCGGCCGCGACGCTCGGCAGCGAGCTGAAGCTCCCGCCGCAGTACGAGGCGCGCCGCGCGGACCTCGTTACCCGCCTGACCCCGATCGTCAACCCGCGCCAGGCCGAGGGGGTGGCGCGGTGAGCCTCATCCACCGCATCCGCGAGGTCGAGAACCCCGCCGGGAACCTCGTCCTGCTGCACGGCCGCGGGGCCGACGAGCACGACCTCTTCGGGCTCTTCGACGTGCTCGACCCGGGGCGCACGCTGCGCGGCATCACCGTCGGCGGCCCGCTGACGAACATCCCCCCGGGCGGGCGCCACTGGTACGTCGTGCCGCGCGTCGGCTTCCCCGAGCCGGAGACCTTCGGCGCCTCCTACGCCGCCCTCGCGAGCCTGCTCGACGTCGAGCTCGGCCTCGACTGGTCGCGGACCGTCGTCGGCGGCTTCTCGCAGGGGACCGTCATGTCCTACGCGCTCGGTCTCGGCACCGGGCGGCCCGTCCCGGCCGGGGTGCTCGCCTTCAGCGGCTTCGTCCCGACGGTCGACGGCTGGACGCCGGACGTGGCGAGCCGGTCCGGGCTGCGGGTGTTCGTCGCGCACGGCACGAACGACCCGATCATGGTCCCCGAGTTCGCCCACGACGCGCGGAAGCTGCTGGAGGCCGGCGGCGCACGGGTCGAGTACCACGAGACCGCGGCCGCCCACCACATCGACCCGCGGGTGATCCCGGAGGCGCAGCGCTGGCTGAGGGACACGATCGCCGCGGCGCCGCTGCGGGGAGCACCGGCCGCATGAGCCGGGCCGCCACCCCGCCCATCCCGGCCCGCGTCCTCGGCGCGGGCGGCCCGTCCCCGGCCCCCGTCGGAGCCATCGGCCTCGGCTGCATGGGCATGAGCTGGGCCTACGGGGACGAAGGCCGGGACGAGAAGGAGAGCGTCGCCGTCATCCACCGCGCGCTCGAGCTCGGCGTCACCCTCATCGACACGAGCGACATGTACGGCCCGTTCACGAACGAGGAGCTCGTCGGCCGAGCGCTCGCGGGGCGCCGCGAGCAGGCGGTCCTGGCGACCAAGGGCGGGCTCGTCGTCGGAAAGCCGCCCGCCGGCGGCACCGCGGACCCTCACGCCGCCTACGGCATCAACCGCGTCGGCCGCCCGGAGCACCTGCGCTCCGCCTTCGACGCCTCGCTCCGGCGCCTGCAGGTCGACCACGTCGACCTCTACCAGCTGCACCGCGTCGATCCCGAGGTCCCGATCGAGGACTCTTGGGGCGCCATGGCGGAGTTCGTGGACGCGGGCAAGGCGCGGATGCTCGGGCTGTCGGAGGTGTCCGTCGAGGAGCTCGAGCGCGCGCACGCGATCCACCCGGTCGCCTCCGTGCAGAGCGAGCTCTCGCTGTGGACCCGGGGCGCGATCGACGACGGGGTCCTCGCCTGGTGCGCCGAGCACGGCGCGAGCTTCATCCCGTTCAGCCCGCTCGGCCGCGGCTTCCTGACCGGCGCGATCACCGCCGCGTCCTTCGACGAGGACGACTTCCGGGCGAAGAACCCGCGCTTCACCCCGGAGGCGCTGGCCGCGAACCTGAAGCTCGTGGACGTGGTCAAGGAGGTCGCCGCGCGCCTGCAGGCCACGCCCGCGCAGGTCGCCCTCGCCTGGGTGCTGGACCAGGGCGAGCACGTCGTGCCGATCCCGGGCACGCGCCGCCTCGGCCGCCTCGAGGAGAACGCCGGCGCCGCGCGGCTGACGCTGGACGCCGAGGCCCGCGGGGTCCTGAACGCCCTTCCGGCGCCCACGGGCGCCCGCTACTGACGGCGGCGCACGGTCTCAGCCAAGCAGTGAGACGCCGGTCATCCCCGCGGGCTGCTCGATCCCGAGCAGCTCGAGGACGGTCGGCGCGACGTCCGCGAGCACGCCACCGCTGCGCAGCGGCGCGACGTCCTCCTCGGTGACGATCAGCGGCACCGGGTTCAGCGAGTGGGCCGTGTTGGGCGAGCCGTCGGGCTCCAGCATGTGGTCGGCGTTCCCGTGGTCGGCGGTGATGATGAGCACGCCGCCGGAGCGCTGAACCGAGAGGACGATGTCCCCCAGGCAGCGATCAACGGTCTCGATCGCCTCGACCGCGGCCGGGATGACCCCGGTGTGCCCGACCATGTCCGCGTTCGCGAAGTTGATGACGCCGAACTGCGGCGCGTCCTGCCCCCACGCCGAGAGGAACGCGTCCGCCGCGGCGCGCGCGCTCATCTCCGGCTTGAGGTCGTAGGTCGCGACGTCCCGCGGCGACGGGACGACCTCGCGGCGCTCACCGTCGTACGGCTGCTCCTCGCCGCCGTTGAAGAAGTACGTGACGTGCGGGTACTTCTCCGTCTCCGCGGCGTGAACCTGACGGCCGCCGC
Organism: Solirubrobacterales bacterium; assembly: GCA_025963955.1. Classification (GTDB taxonomy): domain Bacteria; phylum Actinomycetota; class Thermoleophilia; order Solirubrobacterales; family Solirubrobacteraceae; genus Paraconexibacter. The sequence goes on along the minus strand of JAOPZU010000133.1, from coordinate 3,780 downwards.
CCGCAGCGATGACGTGCGCGAGGGTGATCGCCGGGCGCTCGGGCGCGAAGGCGACGGGCCACTCCCAGGTCTCGTCGTACTCGGTCAGCGACGTGAAGCGCGCGACCTTCGGCGCCAGCGCCGCGGTGAGCTGGCGCATGCGGTCCGGGCGGAAGTTGAAGGCCAGGACCGAGTCCTGCGGGCGGATGTGCGCCTCGCCGTCCCCGACGGCCGTGGCGGCCACGAACTCGTCGGTCTCCCCACGCTCGTAGGCGGCGAGCACGGCGGCTCGGCCGCTGTCGGCGTGGTGCTGGGCGGTCCCGTCGACGAGCAGGTCGACCGCGGCCCCCGTGCGCTCCTCGCGCTGGTCGCGGTCCATCGCGTAGTAGCGGCCGATGACGGTGCCCAAGCGGGCGCTCGTGCCGTGCTCGGCCGCGACGGCGGCGCAGACCTTCTCGACCTCGTCGACGAAGCCGGCGCCGGCCTTGGGCAGCGTGTCGCGGCCGTCGGTGAAGGCGTGGACGACGAGCTCCTTGACGCCCAGGGTCCCGCCGAGCTCGATCAGCGCCTTCAGATGCCGATCGGACGAGTGCACGCCGCCGTCGGAGACCAGACCGACGAGGTGCACGCGCTCGAAGCCCTCGAACGCGGCGCGCAGCGTCGGGTTCGCGTCGAGCGTCCCGTCCGCCACCGCGTCATCGATGCGCGTGAGGTCCTGCCGGACGACTGACCCGGCGCCGAGGTTCAGGTGCCCGACCTCGGAGTTGCCCATCTGTCCCTCCGGCAGCCCCACCGCACGCCCGCACGCGGTCAGCTGCGTGTGCGGGTAGCGGTCCCACAGCTCGTCGAAGATCGGGGTGTGCGCGAGCGAGACCGCGTTGCCAGGCCCTTCAGGCGCCAGGCCCCAGCCGTCGAGGATGACGAGGCACACGCTCGGGTGGGCCATGGCTCAGCCGGCTCGGGACGGGTCGACGGAGGCGATCATCCCGCGGCGTCGATGATGTCGCCCAGCGAGTCCGGATCCAGCGACGCCCCGCCGACGAGCGCGCCGTCGACGTCCGGCAGCGCCAGCAGCTCCTTGGCGTTGTCGGCCTTGACCGAGCCGCCGTAGAGGACGCGGACCTTCTCGGCCGCCTCCTTGGAGAAGTGCGCGACGAGGGCCCGGCAGAACGCGCAGGCGTCCTGCGCCTGCTGCGGGCTCGCCGTCAGGCCGGAGCCGATCGCCCAGATCGGCTCGTAGGCGACGACGACCTCGGCCAGGCGGTCCTTCGGGACCTTCTCCAGGCCCTCGAGGATCTGGTGACGCAGCTTGCGCTCGGTGTCGCCGCGCTCGCGCTCGTCCTCCGTCTCGCCGACGCAGAGGATCGGCACCAGGCCTGCCTCCAGGGCCGCGGGGACCTTCTTCTGCAGCGCCTCGTCCGTCTCGCCGAAGAACTGGCGGCGCTCGGAGTGGCCGAGCACGGCACCGGTGACCTCGAGCTCCGTCAGCATCGCGGCGCTGATCTCGCCGGTGTAGGCGCCCTGCGCGGCGAAGTGCATGTTCTGCGCGTAGATCCCCACGCGGGAGCCGCGGGTGGAGTCGACCATCGCGGTCAGCGCGGTGTACGGCACGCAGATCCCGACGTCGACGTTGTCCGCGGCGTACACGCGCGGCAGCAGGCCCTGGATGAACTCCTCGGCCTCCTCGACCGTCTTGTGCATCTTCCAGTTACCGGCGATGAAGGGGGTACGGCTCATGCTGAAAGGACCTCGACTCCGGGAAGGCTCTTGCCCTCGATGAGCTCCAGGGAGGCGCCGCCGCCCGTGGAGAGATGGGTGACCTGGTCGTCCAGGCCGAACTGCGTGAGGGCGGCGGCGCTGTCGCCGCCGCCGACGACCGTGGTTGCCTGCGTCCGGGCCATCGCCTCGGCGACGGCCCGGGTCCCGGGCTCGAACGGCGCCAGCTCGAAGGCGCCCATCGGCCCGTTCCAGAAGACCGAGCCGGCCCCCTCGACGACCGCGGCGTAGGCCGCCGCGGTCTTCGGGCCGACGTCGAGGCCCATCCAGCCGTCCGGCGTCTGCACGCCGTCCGTGTGCCGGACCTCGGTGTCTGCGGCGAACGACCGGCCCAGCGTCAGGTCGACGGGAAGCCGCAGCTGTCCCTCCTTCGCCTTGGCCAGGACCTCGCGCGCCGGCTCGATGCCGGCCTCCTCGCACAGCGAGGAGCCGACGCCGATCCCCTGCGCAGCGAAGAACGGGAAGCACATCGCGCCCCCGATGAGGACGGTGTCCGCGACCTGGAGGAACGCCTGCAGGACCCCGATCTTGTCGGTGACCTTGGAGCCGCCGACGATCGCCACCAGGGGGCGGCCGGGGTTCGCGAGGATGCCGGTGAGGGTCCCGACCTCGCGCTGCAGCAGCAGCCCGGCGGCCGCCGGGAGGAGCTTGGCGACGCCGTGGTTGGAGGCATGGGCGCGGTGCGCGGCGCCGAAGGCGTCGTCGACGTAGACGTCGGCGAGGGCGGCGTACCGCGCGGCCAGATTCGCGTCGTCCTTCGTCTCCCCCGGGAAGTAGCGGACGTTCTCCACCATCACGAGGGGCTGGTCGCCGAGCTCGTCGCGCTCGGGCTCGGCCGCCAGCGACACGTCGTGTCCGAGGAGCTCACCGAGGCGGGCCGCGACGGGGGCCAGCGAGAACTCCGGCTCGCGCGCCTTCGGGCGCCCGAGGTGCGCAAGCAGGACGATCTGCGAGGCACCGCGCTCGCGCAGCGCCGACAGGGTCGGCAGCGCGGCGCGGATGCGGGTGTCGTCCCCGATGACGCCGTCGTTCAGCGGGACGTTGAAGTCCACGCGCAGCAGGACGCGTGCGCCGTCCAGCTCCAGGTCGTCCAGGGTCCGCATCCGCAGTCGCTCCCGCTCGAGGGTCCTAGAGGACCTTCTGCACCAGGTCGACGACGCGGTTGGAGTAGCCCCACTCGTTGTCGTACCAGGACACGACCTTGACCATGCGGCCCTCCATGGCGACCGTCAGCAGCGAGTCGAAGATCGAGCTGTGCGGGTCGGTCACGATGTCGCTGGAGACGATCGGGTCCTCCGTGTAGGCGAGGATGCCCTTCATCGGGCCGTCGGACGCCGCCTTGACGGCCGCGTTGATCTCCTCGACCGTCGTGTCCTTCGCCGTGCGGATCGTCAGGTCGACGACGGAGCCGGTCGGGACGGGCGCACGGACCGCGAACCCGGAGAGCTTGCCCTTGAGCTCAGGGAGCACGAGGCCGACGGCCTTCGCGGCGCCGGTCGAGGCCGGGATGAGGTTCGTCGCGGCGGCGCGGGCACGGCGGAGGTCGCTGTGCGGCGCGTCGAGCAGGCGCTGGTCGCCCGTGTAGGCGTGGATCGTCGTCATCAGCCCGTGCTCGATGCCGACGGCGTCGTTGATCGCCTTGGCGAACGGCGCGAGGCAGTTCGTCGTGCACGACGCGTTCGAGATGATGTGGTGCTGGTCCTTGTCGTACTGGTCGTCGTTGACGCCCAGCACGAGCGTGATGTCCTCGTTCTTCGCCGGGGCGGAGATGATGACCTTCGAGACGTCGCCGCCCAGGTGGGCCTTCGCCGTCTCGGCGTCGGTGAAGAAGCCGGTCGACTCGATGACGACGTCGGCGCCCACTCCGGCCCAGTCGAGCTTCGCCGGGTCGCGCTCCTCGAAGACCTTGAAGGTGTGGCCGCTGGCGGTGATGTCGTTGTCGGTGTGGGTCACGTCGCCCTCGAGCCGACCCAGGGTCGAGTCGTACTTGAGCAACGTCGCCAGCGTCTTGTTGTCCGTCAGGTC
>JAOPZU010000127.1 GCA_025963955.1 Solirubrobacterales bacterium | reverse complement strand
CGAAGATCACCGCCCGGCGCAGGTCGGCGTGCAGGCGGACCCGGTCGTGGTCGGCCGGAGCGAGCCAGCGCTCGCGCAGCGGCGCGGGGACGGCGTCGGCCCGGCCTCGGGGATACAGCGCCTGACGGGCCGCGGACAGCGCGTCCTCGTCCAGGTCGGTGGCGAAGATCTTCACGCGCTCTCGGAAGGCGTCGATCCCGAGGGCCTCGGCGAGGATCATCGCGACGGTGAACGGCTCCTCACCGGAGGCGCACCCCGCCGACCACACGCGGATCGGGCCGCCGGCCGGCTTGTCGGCGAGGATCGACGGGACGACCTCGCGAGCGACGTGCTCCCACACGGGCGGATCGCGGAAGAACGAGCTGACGTTGATGAGGATCGTGTCGAAGAGCGCCTCGAACTCGTCGGGCGACGCCTCGAGCTGGTCGATGTAGTCGTCGACGCGCTCGATCTCCACCGCCTGCATCCGCTTCTGCACCCGTCGCCCGAGCGTCGCGCGCTTGTAGCCGCCGAAGTCGAAGCCGCGATCGCGCTTGACGTACGCGATCAGGCGCTCGAGGTCGGCCTCGAAGGTGTCGGTCGTGCTCATCGGGAGTCCTTAATGTCGTGTGGGTCTCGGTGGGGCTCCGTCGCGGTCGCGCGGACGGCGTCGCGCAGGACCTGCGCCTCGCCGAGCGTCACGCGTGCCTGCTCCGCGAAGTACCGCGCGGAGTTGTCGCGGCCCTGTGCGCGGGCGTGCTCGGACAGGCGCTTCTGCAGCGTCCCGCGCTGGTGCAGGCGCCGGACCGGCTGCCAGATCGCGTCGTCCACGCCCTCGCCGCGGAGGTGCGCGAGCGCGGGGGCGGAAAAGCCGTGGCCCGCGTCGCACTCGTAGGTCGCTCGCTCACCGCCGGACCGCTCCCACAGCGGGGATCCGCAGCGCGGGCACGTCAGCGTCGTCGGCATTCGGTCCCGGTCCTTCGCCTCCGACCGCCGCCGCGGCGGCCGGTGGTCATCGCGCCCGCGCCGCGCGGGTCCGCTCGCGAGCTCTTCGATCTTGGCCGCGAGCGGCGCGCCGGAGAGGACCCATTCGACGTCGACCTCATTGATCGCGTTCGCCGGCATCGGCGGGTACGCGGCCTGCGTGGGGTCCTGCGCCAGGGTGTGGCCACCGGCCGCGCGGATCGCGCCGAGGCCGGAGGTGCCGTCGCTCAGCATGCCCGACAGCACCACGCCGATCGCTCCGGGCCCGTAGCTGCGCGCCCCGCTGCGGAAGAGGGGGTCGATCGCGGGCCGCGCGCCGTGCTCCGGCGGCCCGTCGGTCAGCGCGATCCTGCCGTCGTCGACGACCATGTGCCTCCGGCGCGCGCCGACGTAGGCGACGCCGGCCTGCAACGTCTGACCGTGCTCCGCGGTCCTCACCGCGAGCGGCCCGGCGCGATCCAGGATGGACGCGAGCAGGTCCTTCCCGCGCGGAGCCAGGTGAAGGACGATCAGCACCGGCGCCCGGAGCTCGCCCGTCAGGTGCGACAAGAGATCGGAGAGCGCCTCGACGCCCCCGGCCGAGGCGCCGACGAAGACCGCTGTCGGTGGCGACGGCCGGCCGCGGAGAGCGACGGTCATTGCCGGTCCGCGCGCGGCGGCCGCGTCGAGGCGGTACGCGCGGTGTCCTCCCGCATCGTCTGCGCCGCCCGCTGCATGTCGAGCGCACCCTGCCGCATCGAGGTGACGCGGACCGTGAGGTGCTCGAGCTGCTGACGACGGTCGGCTTCCTGGTCCAGATGACCCCGCCGGCGGGTCTCCAGCGTGCTCAGGCGCTCGGCAAGCGCCTCGAAGCGCGACGCCGAGGCCGCGCCGGCCGGGGGGAGCGCGATCACGGGCGGTCGGACCTCCGCCAGGCCGGACCTGTCCCGCACCGCGGGCGGCGCGGGCGCCTGGCCCGGGCGGAGGACCCAGCTGCCGTCGGCCCGTCGCGAGAGCGTGTCGGCGGCCTGCAGACGTCCGAGCGCGCTGGTGATCGTCGGGCGCCGCGATCCGACGAGCTGCGCGAGGCGCGCGTGACTCAGCGGCGGGCGGATGACGATCCCCTCGGTGCCCACGGTGCCCCAGTACGCCGCCATGTGCGAGAAGAACGAGAGGATCCGCGCGTCGATGGCGGGCAGCGCGACGATCGCGCGTTCCAGCGCCAGGCGCACCGAGCGAGCGGCGACCCGGGCCCGGAGCTGTCGCTGGACCTCCGGCCACCGCTCGAGCCGGGCGTCGTCGAGGATCGCCAGAGACACCGGCGTCACCGCAGACCACTCAACGCTGGCCGAGAGCAGCGAGTCCTCCAGCCCGACAGGGGACTGGAGCACGTCACCGGGGCCCGCCAGATCGCAGGTGACGCGGCGCCCGAAGACCACCTCGCGGGCCACCCAGCCGTCGACCACGAGCAGGCCGGCGTCCGTCTGCTCGAGCTGACGCCGCGCGCTGCCCCAGTGGCCCGGCGGCACCTGCACGCTGCGGACCTCGAGCTCCCGCGCAGCGTCCCTGAACCGGTCTTCCAACTCGATCCCGAGCGCGGGATCGACGGTGAGGAGCTGCGTGAGCTTGGTGATCGCGTCTTCCAATATAGGCCCCGGGTGTCACCCGCGTGACGCCCGCCGCGTGACGAGGGCGTACGACGCGGTCGTGCGCGACGTCGTTCGTCCGTCGCGCCGCCGCTGCCGTCCCTCAAGGCTCTGCCTGCGACCTGACGCCGAGGGCGGCGTGGACCCGCGATTCGTCGATGCCGAGGAGCGCGGCCCGCGCCACGATCAACGCGAGCTCCACCGCGGAGAGCCTGAAGCGCGCCGGGATCACCATCGTCTCTTCACCGACACGTCGCACCTCGAGGACGCAGGAACCGGGCTTTCCGGTCCCCGGCCCGCCGAGCGGCGCGCCGGACCCCCGAAGGGCTGAGCAACCGCCCCATGTCCGTTCGAACAGTCGGCGGTCAGGTCACGGTACACCCGGAACCTAACGCGAGCCGCGAGGTGACCGGGGCTCGCGCCGAGTAGCTGGGGGGGGACTCGAACCCCCGACCTCACGATTATGAGCGCGTGCCGTGGGTTACGCCCACAAACGTCCAGTCGGGGAAGTGCCCGCAAATCGGCTACTTCTTCAGGTATGCGTCCGCCTCGGCGTAGCTGCCTCGCGGTTAAGAGCGTGACCCCTTCGTGACCCCTGCCGTCCGATCAGCACGCCAACATCCGCCCATGCTCGCGGCTCTGGACAACGAGACGGGCACGGTCATCGTTGCGGGCTACGCCGCAGTCGTGGCCACCGCGGCGCTCGCCCTCGAGTTGGTGTCGCAGTGGCGGACCTGGGCGACGAGGGTCGAGGTCAGCATGAAGCGGACGTCGATCGTCTCCGCGGGCGCGGCGCCGATGCTGGCGGTCGTCTTCCGGATCACGAATCACAGCGGTCACGATGTGAAGATCACGCATCTCGGTACGGGCCCGCTCCGTCGTGGCGGCGAGAGCATGTTCTTCCCGCAGCCGCTGCCTCTTGGCGTCCCCGGACCCTTCAAGATCGCGCCGCGGGACTCGATCACGATGTACCAGCTGCCCGGCTCGTTCGCCGAAGGCGACCCCGCACACCGAGTCCGGGCGCTGATCAGCACCTCAGACGGGAAGAATTTCCACTCCAAGCCGGTCCGCGTCCGGGACCTGACGGGGCGCTAGACCGATCTCGAGCGGCTCGCCGACACCCTCGTCGAGCAGGTGCGCGTACGTCCGCAGCGTGTAGCCGGGGTCATGGTGACCGAGCCAGCGGGACACTTGCAGGATGTTCCGCCCGCGCGCGATGAGCTGCGAGGCGCACGTGTGCCGGAACGTGTGGAAGCCGATCGGCCAAACGTCGGCCTCCTGCGCCGCGGGCTTGAGCACGCGGCGGCGGAGGTTCGACATCTCGACCGGGGTGCCGTGCTCGCTCGGGAAAACGAGGTCGCCGTCCTGATGCCATTCGGCATCGCTGCGCCGACGGCGCAGATCGAGAACGAGGGAGTGAGGGAGCGGGACCTTCCGCCGCGCGTGCCGGGTCTTCGGCGGGCCCATGACGCCCCAGACGACGCTGCGGCGCACCCGGAGGTGCGGCGCGCTGCCGTCTAGTTCGAGGTCGCTCCACCGAAGCGCGGTCGCTTCGCTGAACCGTAAGCCGGTCGCAGCCAGCAGCGCGAAGAACGTCCGCCACCTCGGCGCCACGATCTCGAGGAAGGCGGCGACCTGGTCGGCGGTAAGGGCACGAAGGTCCTCCTCGTCGGGGTCGTCGCCACCGGCGGCGAACTTGTGCAGCTGGTCTCGACCCGACGGCAGGCGGACGTCCCGGGCGACGTTCGTCGGGACCACGCCTTCCTCGGCGGCGGTCGCCATCAGCGCGGACATCGGCGCGAAGTGCCGGCGGATGGTGGCGTCGGCCAGGCGCGCCGTCCCTGTGCGAGCGGCCATTTGGTCGACGACGCGCCGCAGGTCAGCTGGCCGCAGCGAGTCGATCGCGCGTCCGCCGAGTGCCGGGAGCCACGTCCGCTCGAAGTAGTCGCGGTACTGCGCCCGCGTCGCCTCGCGGATCGCGCCCCGCCGGCCCGTGTAGCGGCCCGTCAGCGGGTCGCTACCCGCCGGGCGACTCACGTCGGCGCCGTACAGCTCGCGGGCGTAGCGCGCGAGCGTGAGCGCCCCGGGCGCCTGAACCGCGGCGGGGACGCCCTCACGGGCCTCCCGTTCACGGTCGGCCTTGCCCGTGCGCGCCTCATCGAGGCTGCTGACCGTCCGCCGGCGGCCTACCCCGCCGGCATCCGTCCACTGGTAGACCCAGCGGCTGCCGCGCTTGTAGATCCCAGGCCACCGCGTCGGAACGAGCTTCGCGCCGGCCATCAGATCTCCTCGCGGTCGTCCAGCGTCGCCAGCACCCGACTGAGGACCGAGACGAGGACGGCCGTGCGCTCCAGGGCGTCCGCGGGTCCGGCGATCCCGACCGTCGACGGGTCGCGCCGCATCTCGGCCTCGGCCTCCCAGACCTCGACGAGGCCTTCGAGGTGATCGTCGGCGTACTGGCGCAGCGGCTCGACCGGCTCGACCGGTTGTTCGTCGGGTGCCTCCGGAACGTCGGACCAGCCGATCGCATCCAGGACTGCGATGCCTAGCTCGAACTCGGCGAGGAGCGCGAGCGCCTCGTCCCGGCGCCCGTGGTCGATGGCGAGCGTGACGTCGCCGAGGGCGGTGGCGGTCGTCGCGACCGCGTCACGGATCGCTCGCCGCTCGACGGCGTCGAGGGTGAAGGTCTGTGGAACGGTGTTCATGGGTGGTGGTCTCCTTGGGGGGTGGGAGACACCGAGGGTGCGGGGAAGCGGCGTGCAGGCGACCCGATCGCGGGGGTAGCCTGCAGGTCACGTCGGAGGTCGCACTCCGATGTCACGGGGTCGGCCTGCTTCAACAGGTGCGGCCCCACTTCTTCGCGGAGCCTACGCCTGGCGGGAAGCCGATGGCAAGACGGGCCACGCCTCCCGAACGGCGCCCGCAACGTCCACGCGGCGGGCGACTGCGGTCTCGTCCCATCGGTCAGCCCGTGCGGTTGAGCAGTTCGCCGTCGTCGTCGACGCCGGGCGGGCGCGGGCGGACGTTCGCCACGCCGGCAACTGCGGGCTCCAGCTCCACGAACGGGTTCACGCGCAGGTGGCCGAGGTCGATGCCCTCCGCGCGGGCGGCGGGATAGACGTCGGTCCAGGCCGAGGCGGCCTCGTTCCAGCAGGCGGCGGCCTCGGCGAGGGCAACGAGCAGCCGGCCGTAGGCGGCATCCGCCTGCACGCTGAGCTGGTGCGCCTCCTGAACGAAGTAGTCCAGGTGCGTCACTCGGTACGCGGCGACCTGCTGGGCGACCTGCTGAGCCGCCTGCTGGTAGCCGGCGCGGCGGTCAGCGGCGCCCTGCTGCAGCTGCGCCAGGCGCCCGCGGTCTGCGGCCACCTGGTCGGGGCTCTCGCCTTCCAGGCCGCGTGCGGCGCGGGCGTGTGCCGCCTGCAGCCGCGTCGGGATCTCGCCGAGGTCGCGGCCCGCCTTGAACGCCTCCGCGGCTGCTTCCTGGACCATCGCCTCAAGGCGCAGGTGCTCGGCTTCGAGCTTCGTGAACGCCTTGCCCGGGTCGCGGGCCGTCGTGAACGCCATCACACACCCGCCCGGATCGCCGCGTCGACCTCCGCGGGGTCTTCGTCGAGCAGCTGCTCCGCGCTCATCGCCTTGATCGCCTGCAGCGTCAGGCGGCCGCGACCGGGCGTGCCGGGCTGCGCACGGCGGGCGGCGGCCTGCGCCTGCTCCGGGGTGATTGCGTCGGCGAGCTCCGCCGGCGGGCCGACGGGGGCGGGCTCCACCGCCGGATCGTTGACCTGGGCGAACGTCGCCGCGTCAACCGGGCCGCCGGTGCCGCCGATCACGCCGAGGATCTCATCCGACGTCATCCCGCTGGACTTCATGGCCTCGATGGCCTTGCTCATGGACATGGGGTGCTGCCTTTCGATCGGGGTAGGGAGGCGCGCAGCGCGCCAGGGGTGAAGGGGTGGTTCCCGACGCCGCCCCAAGGAGGGGAAGGGCGACGACGGGAACGCACGGCCGGGATTCGAGCCCGGACCGCCACGCCGCCGAAGCGGCGAAGATCAAAGAGAGCGCGGAGGACGAACGCGCGAGCTGCACTTCGGGGATCACCAGACCCGCGAATGGTTCGAGCAGGGCACGCCCGTCGCCTGGTTGCACGCGCACTCCACGAAAGCCGCCGGAGGGATCGGGGGGTCGTCCCGGTGCCGGCCTTCCGTCGCCCGATTGCACGAAGCGTGCGACGGACCGAGGTAGCGGCTGCGGTCATCGTCGTCGTGGTCAAGGTCCCACGGCTCCCCAGGCGCGATCAGCAGGCCGCAGCGCGCGCACGGCACCTCGCCGGTATCGACCTGGACCGCCCAGCGCTTGCGAAGCCGCCGATGCTCAGCGCCGTATCCGCGCTCGGCCTGCGTCGGCTTGTTCGCGGCGCGCTCACGCAGGCTCGCCCGCCGCCGCGCGTTCCCGCAGGACGCACAGAACCGGTTCCTCGCGGTCGGGGTGGGCCCGCCGCATATCTGACACGGCAACGGCTTCACTGCCCGTCCCTTTCGGCCGTTTTCGATTCGGGGGGGGAAGCGTAGGAACCGCGATTAGCGTCCAGACCGCGGCCCGTGATTTTCGACCTCCCCTGGGTGCTTGGGCCGCGTAGCGCGCCGGGCTGGCGGGCTTCGGGCCGCCCGACGGTGCGGATGCCGGCGAGGCGGAGCATGGTGCGTGCCGCCTGCTGTCCTTCGCCGGCGGTGCGCCGCGTCTCGCCGACGAGCCGGAGGTCAGAGGTCAGGTCAAGGGTGGGGATGCGCCCAGCGCCGATGTGGTCGAGCGGTGTAACGACGTGGTCGCTGAGGATGATGGTGGTCATGTGTGATCCCTGGTCGTGAGGTAGGCGTCGAGGTCGTCGCGGTGCAGCAGGACGCGCCGTCCGTCTCGGCGGGCGGGAACGGCTTTGGTGCGGACGAGGTCCCAGACTCGGCGGCGGTCGCACCGGAGATAGGCGGCGGCCTCGTCGGCTGTAAGTAGGGGCGAGGTGGGGGCGTCATGCTCGAGGTAGGGGGCGAGCATGTCCGCGAGGCGGCGACGGGCGACCTCGTCCAGTTCGGAGAGAAGCGCGTCGACGATCGGCGAGCCGGGCATCAGGCGGCTTCCCCATTGAGAACGTCGGCGGTCAGGGCGTTCTGGGGCCCGTGTGACAGGTCGTGACGGGTCGTCCCGGAAGTCCCCGAGTCTTTCCTCCTGGGGAAGTGTCGGGACGATCCGTCACGATCCGTCACGGACGTGTCCTCGCGCCGCAGTTCCAGGCCCTTCCAGCCGCGCTGCCCGCCGGAGCGGACGCCGACCAGGCCGTGGCGCGCAAGCCCGTCGCCGATCTTCTTCGCGCCAAGGTCAGGTTGGCGGTTCGCGTCCGCCCACTCGCTATAGGCGGTGGCGATCGACGCCGACGGGGTGAAGGCGTTGGGGCTGCGGTGGCATCGGTCCGCGAGGAAGAGGCCGATCGGGTCCATGTCGTCGGCGGAGGCGGCGCTCGCCTCCTCGACGGCGGCGCAGGTTCCGAGCCCGTCGGTGTACCAGCGGGCGGCGCCTTCGATCGCCCAGGCGAGGATGCCTGGGGCCTCGGCCGCGAGGCGCGCAGCGAGCTGCGGGTCCTGCTCGCTCTCCGGGATCTGGACGCCGAACGGGACGACCCGCAGACGGCGGCGCATGGCGAAGTCGGCGCCGTCGAAGCGCGGGAGGCCGTTGCAGGAGGCGTGGAGCTTGAATCGTGGCGTGAAGGTGACCTCGGCGGCGTAGAGGGCGCGGGCGGTGATCGCCTCGCCGCCGGTGACCTCCTTGATGAGGCGGTCGTCGAACCGCAGGCCGTCGGACGTCTCGGAGAACGAGACGAGGCGAGCGCCGCGCAGGCGAACGAGGTCTGAGCGGGTGTCGCCGCCTCCGCGGCGGGAGACCATGAACGTCTCCGCGGCGGCGCTGGTGGCGTACTCGCCGCAGACGTGCTTCAGGGTGCGCTCGAAGACGCTCTTGCCGTTGGCGCCGGCCCCGTGGAGGACGTGGAACGTCTGCTCGTGGGTGTGGCCGGTGAGGCAGTAGCCGGCCTCGCGCTGGACGTAGGCGCGCAGGTCCGGGTCGGGCAGGACCTTGCGGAGGAAGGCGTCCCAGACCGGGGTGTCACCCGGGCGCGGTGCGACGTTCGTCGAGCGGGTGATGAAGTCCTCGCGGCAAGGCGGGTGTATCTCGCCGGTCGGCAGGTGCACCGTGCCGGCGGGAGTGTTGAGGAGGTCGGGGTTCGCGTCCAGGTCGTCGGGGTGGACCTGCATCGCGACGCGGGCGAGGTGCAGCATGGCGTCCAGGCGCGGCCTGTTCTGGGAGTTCAGGTGATGGCGGTACCGGGCGCGGAGGGCGGCGTCGTCGGCGCCCGCCGCGCGAAGGGCGGTGTCCTCGTCGCGGATGCTGGCGACGGTCTTCAGCGCCCATCGCATGGCGGTCGTGGCCTCTACGTCGTCGGGCGCCCAGCGGGTGCCGTCCCAGGCGACCCAGCCGGTGCCGGTGACGGCGCGGAGGTCGTCGCCGGCAACGGCGGCGAGGCGGCGCGCGTTGCCTGCGTCGGTCGGGTCCATCGCCGCGCGGATGGCGACGCCCGACGCGTCGGCCCTCTCGCGGCCCTCGGTCAGCAGATCGATGACGGGCGCGAGCTTCATGCTGCGCTCCTGAGCGCGTAGTGGTCGAGCAGTGCGTCGCGGACGGTGCGGAACGCGGAACCGCGTAGAGGCAGGTCGTATC
>JAOPZU010000125.1 GCA_025963955.1 Solirubrobacterales bacterium | reverse complement strand
GCCGTGGCCCGCGCGGGCGCGACGGCGTCGCTGGCCGCCTTCGACGCGCGGTCCACCCGGCAGGCGCTCAGCCAGGTCGCGCAGCACCGCGCGCCGAAGGTCACCGGCAGCGTGCGCGGGTTGCCGCGCGGCTCGCTGCCCTCGCTGCTGGCCTGGCGCGGGGCGACCGCGCTGCGGCGCACCCCGGCGCGGGCGGCGGAGGCTGTCGTCCTCGGTGGCGGCGGGGCGGCGCTGCTGCTCGTCACCGCCGACCGCATCACCGCCGCCCTCGTGGGCGGGCTGCTGTTGTACGTCGCCGCGACGCGGCTGCTGGAGCCGCTGCGCGAGGAGATCGACAAGCCCGGCCGTACGCGCCTGATGCTCAGGGCCCGCTGGGGGGAGGTCCTCTTCGCCCACGCGGTCCTCCCCGTCGTCGTCGGCGTCCTCAGCGCCGCGCTGGCCGTCGTCGTGTGCGCGGCCACCGGGACGCTCGAGTCCCCGGGCGGCGCGCTTGCCGTGACCGCCCTGCTGGGCGTGCTGCCCGCGACCCTCGCGGCGGCGCTGTCCGCGCGGCGCGGCGGGCGGCTGCCCCCGAGCATCCTCTCGATGGCGACGAACACGGACACCGGCGGGACGGGCGGCTTCCTCGTGGTCGGCTACATCCTGCTCTGGCCGCTGACCGGGGCGCTCGGGGCGGGCCTGCCGGCGGCGCTCGTCGCGGCGAACGGGGCGAAGGGCCTGCAGCCGGCGCTCGTCGTCACCGTGCTGGTGACGGGCGTGCTCGGCCTGATCCTGCGCGCCTCGAAGAGCCCGTGACCCCCGCGGGGGCGTTCTCCGTCCGGCCGATCGCTTTCGCGCGGACGCGGCCGCTGCGGCAGGGCGTGCTGCGCCCGCACCAGACGGTCACGCAGCTGGCGGACGGCGAGCCGACCGCGGAGAACGCCCTGGCGGCGGGAGCCTTCGCGCCGGACGGCGCGCTGGTCGCCGTCGGCTTCGTCCACCCGGACGAGGACGGCAAGGACGGCGCCTGGCGGGTCCGCGGCATGGCCACCGCACCCGAGGCGCGCGGCCGGGGCGCGGGCGGCGCGGTCCTGGACCTGCTCCTGCACCACGCGACCGCGCACGGCGCGACGCGCGTCTGGTGCAACGCCCGCACGCCCGCCCTCAGCCTCTACGCCCGCGCCGGCTTCCGTCCCGTCTCCGCCGAGTTCGACCTCCCCCCGATGGGCCCCCACGTGGTGATGGAGCGACCCACGCCCTGAGACCCCGTCCGCCGAAGTGAGGCGTCGCGGGCGCCGGACGAGCGGGAGCGGACGGTACGCCACCCCGGAGCGGCTCCCGCGGAGCGAGGGACGAGCGGAAGCGGAGCGGAGGGGTGGCGTACCGGTCGCGGACGCCCCACCGGCGCCCACGACCGATGAACGCCTACTTCAACTGCGCACTCGTCCGCCCCAGCAGCTGCCGGGCGATGATGAGCTGCTGGATCTGCTGCGTCCCCTCGAAGATGTCGAGGATCTTCACGTCGCGGGCCCACTTCTCCAGCAGCTCGGTCTCCGTGACGCCGATGGCGCCGCAGAGCTCGATGCAGCCGAAGGCGACGTCCGTCCCCGTCCGCCCGGCCTTGGCCTTGGCGATCGACGCCTGGACCGAGTTGGGCTTGCGGTTGTCGGCCATCCACGCCGCCTGCATGGTGAGCAGGCGGGCGGCGTCGTACTCGGCCTCCATCGCCAGGAACTTCGCCGCGGCGGCCGACTGGGACAGCGCCGGCTTGTCGTAGTCGATCCCGACGCCGGCCTGGTCGAGCGCCTCCCGCGTGAAGTCGAGGCACGCGCGGGCGCAGCCGACGGCCATCGCCGCGACGAGCGGCCGCGTGTTGTCGAACGTCTGCATGACGCCGCCGAAGCCCTTCTTCACGTCGACCTCGGGAGAGCCGAGCAGCGCGCTGGCCGGCACGCGGCAGTCCTGCAGGATGAACGCCGCGGTGTCGGACGCGCGGATCCCCAGCTTGTGCTCCAGCCGGTCGAGCTTCATGCCCGGGTTCGTGCGCTCGACGATGAACGACTTGATCGCTGCCCGGCCGACGCTGCGGTCGAGCGTCGCCCAGACCACCACGAGCTCCGCCCGCTCGCCGGAGGTGACGTAGATCTTCTCGCCGTTGAGGACGTACTCGCCCGTCCCCGGATCCAGGTCCGCGGTCGTGCGGATGGACGCCGAGTCCGAGCCTGCCTCGGGCTCGGTGATCGCCATCGCCGCCCAGCGGCCGCCGAACTCCTCGAGCTGCTCGGGGGAGGCGACCGCCGCGCTCGCCGAGTTGCCGAGGCCCTGCCCGGGGATCGACAGCAGCAGTCCGACGTCGCCCCAGCACATCTCCATGATCGAGAGCGCGGTCGACAGGTTGGAGCCGTTCTTCGTCGCGGCCGGGTCGGACCCGTTGCCGTTCGCGGGCTTGTCCTCGCCCTTGCCGGCGCCGGCCGCACCCGCGCCGCTCGTCGCGCCGGAGTCCTCCATGCCGTTCAGGATCGCGGCGAGGAAGTCGAGCTCCTTCGGGCGCTCGTGCTCGGCGACGTCGTACTTGCGCGCGATCGGGCGCAGGACCTCCTGGGCGACCGTGTGGGCCTGGCCGATGAGGGGACGGAACTTCTTGGGGGTCTCGAGATTGATCACGGTGGTGTTGGGGGTGGGGGGTGGGATCGGCATCTAGACGAGCAGGGCGCCCTCGAAGACGCCCGCGGTTCGCAGGTCCCGGTACCAGCGCTCGACCGGGTACTCCTTGGTGTAGCCGTGGCCGCCCAGCAGCTGGACGGCGGCCGAGCCGATCTCGGCCCCGTGCTTGACGCATAGCTGCCGGGCGACGGCGGCCTCGCGGAAGAAGCCGTTTCCGGCGTCCGCGCGGGAGGCGGCGCGCCAGGTGGCCAGCCGCATGCCGGCGACCTCGATCGCGATGTCCGAGATCTGGAAGGCGACCGCCTGGCGGTTCGCGATCGGCTCCCCGAAGGCGACGCGCTCGTTCACGTACGGGATCAGGTAGTCCAGCGCGGCCTGGGCGGCGCCGACGCTGAGCGCGCACCAGGCCAGGCGCGCGCGGTGGATGCACTCCGCGTAGACCTCCTGGTCCCCGTCGGCCAGCAGCGCGACCTCGGGCAGCGGGACGTTCGTGAAGGCGACGGTCGCGGTGCTCGCGGCGCGCGCGCCCATGGCGGGCTCCGCGGTCACGGTCACGCCGCCGGCGCTCGTCGGGACGAGGAACAGGGCGGGGCCGCGGTCCTCGAGCTCGGCGGCGACGAGGAACAGCTCCGCGTCGGCCGCACGCGGCACGAGCGCCTTGACGCCGTCGAGCACGAACCCGTCGGCCGTCCGGCGAGCGGTGCTCTGCAGCGCGAAGGGGTCGAACAGCGGGCGCGGTTCCAGGATCGCGAGCGCGCTCACCGCGACCTCCTCACCCGTGAACGCGGGCAGGTAGGTCGCCTGCTGCGCCGCGTCGCCCCACAGCCCGAGGGCCGTCGGGACCGCGCCCGTGGAGAGCACTGCGGCGGCGAGGCCGAGGTCGCCGTGGGCCAGCGCCTCGCCCACGAGCACCCCGGTGACCGCGGACTTCTCCGCGGCTGATCCGCCGAGCTCCTCCGGCACGCCGAGCGTGGCCAGGCCGAGCTCCCCCGCGGACTCCAGCAGCTCCGCGGGCGCGGCGCAGGCGCTGTCCGCCGCCAGCGCGACGGGACGCAGCTCCGCGGCGGCGAACTCCTTCATCGCCTCCACGATCATCTGCTGGTCCTCGTCGGGCGTCAGATCGAAGAGGCCCTTCGGGTTCGCCGGCCGCGGCCGGGTCGACTTGCCGTTCCCGGTCACGACGGTGAACGTGCGGCCGGCGGTCGCGGCCGCCCCCATGCCGTTCTTCGTGACGGAGTACAGGGCGCGCTCGGCGGGGCCGCGCAGGCCCACGCGGTCGATGACCTCGAGCCCGGCGATCTGGCGGATCGCCTTCAGGGCCAGGCCGGTGCTGCGTTCGGCGACGGTGCTCATGCGGTGGTGCCTCCATTGGCGGTGGTCGTCCTACGGGAAGTGCGCTGCTTCTTGGCCGGCGTGACGCTTCCGACGAGGTGCGCCGAGCCCTTGCGCGCGTCCGTCACGGCGAACGCCGTGACGCCCTGCGCGTCCGTCGACGAGCCGAAGCTCACGCGCGTGGGCAGCAGCACGGGCTTGCGGAACTCCACGTCCACGGTGAACGCGTCGGGCAGCCGCGCCTCCAGCGCCGCGACGGCGCGGGCCTTCGTCCACAGCCCGTGCGCGATGGCGCGCGGAAAGCCGAACGGCTTGGCGGTCAGCCCGTACAGGTGGATCGGGTTGCGGTCACCGGAGACCGTGGCGTAGCGGCGGCCCTGGTCGCCCGGGACCGTCCAGGTGACGGACGCCGGGACGTCCGGGTCGGCTCCGCGCTCGACCCGCTCGCCGGATCCGCCGCCCAGCTTCAGCATGGTCGACTCCGCGCTCCACACGACCTCGCCGTCCGCGGCGGCGGCCTCGGTGTGCAGCGTCAGCGTCCGCCCCTTCGGGTGCGGATCCAGGCCCGTCACCCACACGCGCAGCGACAGCTCCTCGCGGACGCTCACCGGCCGCACGTGGCGGATCGCGTTCCGCAGGTGCACGAGGCCGACGGGGCCGAACGGGAAGTCCCCGTCCGTCATCAGCGCGATGTGCACCGGGAAGGCGCGCACGTTCAGGTACGTCGCCGGCAGCGTGTCGCGCAGCGTGAAGCCGCACACCTTCGCGTAGTCGGCGAGGTGCGTCAGGTCCGTCTTCAGCGACGGGACGCGCAGCTCCAGGTCGGGCAGCTCGCCCGAGCCGCCGCCGGGCAGCGACACCGGCAGCGGGAGGGACGAGACGAGCGGCAGCGCCGACGCGAAGGCCCGGCCGTAGCCGGCCAGGACGGACGGCGCGCCGTCGAGCTCCTTGATGCGGGTCGTCATCTCAGGCCCCCAGGAGCGACTGGCCGCAGACGCGCACGACGTTGCCGTTCAGGCCGCCCGAGTCGGGGGCGGCGAACCACGCGATGGCCTCCGCGACGTCGACCGGCAGGCCGCCCTGCGACATGGAGTTCATCCGCCGGCCGGCCTCGCGGATCGCGATCGGCACCGCCGCGGTCATCTGGGTCTCGATGAACCCGGGGGCGACGGCGTTGATGGTGACCTGCTGCTTCGCGAGGACGGGCGCCATCGCGACGACCATCCCGGCGACGCCGGCCTTCGAGGTGCCGTAGTTCGTCTGCCCGTTGTTGCCGGCGATGCCCGCGATCGAGGAGACGCAGACGATCCGCGCCCCGGTGTTCAGGACGCCCGAGGACAGCAGCTCGTCGTTGATCCGCTCCTCGCTCGACAGGTTGATGTCGAGCACGCGCTCCCACCGCTCCGGCTTCATCCGCGCAAGCGTCCGGTCCTGCGTGATGCCGGCGTTGTGGACGACGATGTCCACGCCGCCGTGGGCCTCCTGCAGGTGCAGGGCGATCGACTGCGGCGCGTCGTCCGTCGTGATGTCGGCGGTGAGGAAGGACCCGCCCAGCGCGCTGGTGACCGCCTCCAGGTCCTCCGCCAGCGGCGGGATGTCGAGCCCGACGACGTGTGCGCCGTCGCGCGCCAGGACGGACGCGATCGCCGCGCCGATCCCGCGCGAGGCGCCGGTCACGAGCGCGACCTTCCCCTCGAGCGGGCGGTGCACGTCGACGACGGGCGGCGTGGCGGCGCCCTGATTGATCCTGACGACCTGCCCGGAGACGTAGGCGCTGCGGGCCGAGAGCAGGAAGCGCAGTGTGGAGCCGAGGAACGCCTCGGCCCCCGGGGCGACGTAGACGAGCTGGACCGTCCCGCCCTGCCCGATCTCCTTGCCCAGCGAGCGCGTGAAGCCCTCCAGCGCGCGCTGCGCCGCGGCCTCGCGCGGGCTGCCGGTGTCCTCGGGCGCGGTGCCCAGGACGACCACCCGCGAGCAGGACTGCGTGCGCCGCACGACGGGGTGGAAGAAGGCGTGGAGCTCGCGCAGCTGCGTCGAGTCCGTGATGCCGGTCGCGTCGAAGACGAGCGCCTTGAAGCGCGCATCGCCCGGGACCTCGCCGTTGAAGACGGCGGCGTCCAGGCCGGCGTCGGCCGCGGCCTTGCGCAGGTCTCCGCGCAGCGCGGTGGAGACGTTGGCGCTCAGGCCGGCCAGAACGGTCGCGGCCGCGGGCGCCAGGCGCCCGCCGGGGGCCGCGCCGAGCAGCACCTGCCCGCTGATCGTGGCGTCCCCCGGGGAGTAGCGCTCGAGGATCGTCGGCCGCGGCAGCCCGAGCTGCCCGGTGATGAGCTTGCCGATCGGGCTGTTGGCCAGGCTGGTGTAGGTGTCGGGCATGTCAGTTGCTCCCGTTGCTTTCCAGGATTGCGACGACCCCCTGGCCGCCGGCCGCGCAGATCGAGATCAGCGCGCGGCCGCCGCCGCGCTCGTACAGCTCCTTCGCCGCGGCGGCCACGATGCGACCGCCCGTGGCGGCGAACGGGTGCCCGGCCGCGAGGGAGGAGCCGTTGACGTTGAGCCGGCTGCGGTCGATCGCGCCGAGCGGCGCGCTGCGGCCCAGCCGCTCCTGGCAGAAGACCGCGTCCTCCCACGCCTTCAGCGTCGAGAGGACCTGCGAGGCGAAGGCCTCGTGGATCTCGTAGATGTCGAAGTCCTGCAGGGTCAGGCCGAGGCGGTCGAGCATCCGCGGCACCGCGTAGGCGGGCGCCATCAGCAGGCCCTCGTCCCCGCCGACGTAGTCGACCGCCGCGGTCTCGCCCGTGACGAGGTGCGCCAGCACGGGCAGGCCCCGCTCCTGCGCCCACTCCTCGCTGGCCAGCAGGACCGCCGCCGCGCCGTCGCTCAGGGGCGTCGAGTTGCCGGCGGTCATCGTGCCCTGCGGCCCGCCGAAGACCGGCTTGAGCTTCGCGAGCTTCTCCACGGAGGAGTCCGGTCGCAGGTTCTGGTCGCGCTCCAGGCCGAGGAACGGCGTGACGAGGTCCGCCTGGAAGCCGCGCTCGTAGGCGGCGGCGAGGTTGTGGTGCGAGCGCGCGGTCAGCTCGTCCTGCTCGGCGCGCGTGACCCCCCAGCGGGCGCCCGTGCGCGCCTGGTGCTCACCCATCGAGAGGCCGGTGCGCGGCTCCTCGTTGCGCGGGATGGCCGGGACGATCATCCCGGGCCGCACGCCGGCGAGGACCTTCAGCCGGTCGCCCGTCGAGCGCGCGTTGTTCAGCTTGATGAGCAGCTTGCGCAGGTCGTCGCCGACGGCCAGCGGTGCGTCGCTCGTCGTGTCGACGCCGCCGGCCACCCCGCAGTCGATCTGCCCCAGCGCGATCTTGTTCGCGACCAGGAGCGCGGCCTGCAGGCCGGTGCCGCACGCCTGCTGGATGTCGTAGGCGGGCGTGGCGGCGTCCAGGCGGGTGCTCATGACGGTCTCGCGCGTCAGGTTGAAGTCGCGGGAGTGCTTGAGCACCGCGCCGGCGACGACCTCGCCCAGGCGCTCGCCCTCGAGGGCGAAGCGGCTCACCAGTCCGTCGAGCGCCGCGGTGAGCATGTCCTGGTTGGACGCGGCGGCGTACGCGCTGTTCGAGCGCGCGAAGGGGATGCGGTTGCCGCCGAGGACGGCGACCTTGCGCAGTTCTGTGGTCATGGGGTATCGGATCCTGTGGGGGTCGGAGGAGGCGAAGAGGGGACGAGGCCGCCGCGGGCCAGGCCGGGGCGGACGAGGGCGATGAAGGCGTCGGCGGTGGCGGCGGCGCTCAGGTCGCCGGAGCCCTCGCGCAGCCACCAGCGCGAGAGCGACTCGACGGCACCGAGGAGCGCGTGCGCCATGCCGGGCAGCAGGACGGGGTCCGGCGCGGGGTCCAGGTGCTGCAGCGCCGCGCCGACGAGCGCCGTCGCCTGCTCGCGGTAGGCGTCGATGTGCTCGGCGATCTGTCCACCCGCGGGCAGCGTCTCGTCGTAGAGGACCTGCCACTGGTCGCGCTCGGCCGCGACGAACGCGAAGAACGCGCGCAGCGCCTCGCGCAGGCCCTGACCCGGGTCGGCGGACGCGGCGAACGCCTCCGTCAGCCGGGCGATGAGCCCGTCCGCGGTGCGGCCCAGGCACGCGAGGTAGAGCCGCTCCTTGTTCCCGAAGTAGTTGTAGAGCAGGGGCTTGGTGACGCCGACCGCCGCCGCCACCTCGTCCATCGTCACGGCGGCGTACCCGCGGGCGGCGAACAGCGCCTGGGCGACGTCGAGCGTCTGCTGCTCGCGCTCGGCGCGCGGCAGCCGGCGGGGGGAGGCGACGGGGACGGGAGTGGGTCGAGCGGCCACGGACGTTCATCTTACCCACCTATAAATTTCTATGTCGGTAAGGGGACCGTCGTATGCTCGATCCACCCCGATGGCCGAGTCCTTCACCGACACTCCCCTGCTGACCGGGCGCTTCGACGCCGCGCTCCACTACGCCACGGAGCACCACCGTCGCCAGCTGCGGAAAGGCACCCCCGTGCCGTACGCCGCCCACCTGCTCGCCGTCGCGTCGCTCGTGCTGGAGATGCACGGGGACGAGGACGAGGCGATCGGCGCCCTGCTCCACGACGTGGTCGAGGACGGCGGCGGCACCCCTGCCCTGGAGCACATCGCCCGCGAGTACGGCGACGCCGTCGCCGCGATCGTGCTGGCCAACAGCGACGCCATCGACGACGGGCAGCGGCCGGCCGGGGACGACCGCACGGACTGGTTCGAGCGCAAGCAGGCGTACCTCGACGCCTTCCCGGCCAAGTCGCCGGCGGCCCTGCGCGTCTCGCTCGCGGACAAGCTCCACAACGCGCGGTCGATCCTCATCGACTACCGCACCCACGGCGACGCGGTCTGGGCGCGCTTCAAGCAGGGGCAGGGCCTGGCCACGCGCGTCTACTACCGCGAGCTCGCGGCCGCCTTCGAGCGCGAGCAGCACCGCATGGGGGAGTTCGCCGCGCCGGCCGTCGCCGAGCTGCGCCGCACCGTCGACGCAATCACGGCGCTCGCGGTCAAGCACCAGGGCCCGGACACCCGCACGCTCTTCGCGGACTGAGCGTGCCGGGTGCCGTTCGGTTCCGGGCGTCGCGGGTAGAACGGCACCATGTCCACCGCAGAAGAGGACGAGCGCGGCACCCCCGCTCGTGACACCCCCGACAACGAGGACTTCCAGCCCGCGATCGACGAGAGCATCTCCGACCAGCAGGGCGAGACCGCGCCCCCCGGGGCCGACGAGAACAAGGACGGCACCGACTGAGGACGGCGGCGCGTCACGGGGTTCCCACCGGTCGGTCGATCCCGGCTGGCCCGGCTGGCCCGGCGTCTCAGGCGAACGGGACGCAGCGCCCGATGCGCCGCATGAGCGCCCAGACGTCCGGCAGCTCCGGGTAGAGCACCGGCTTGCCGCTGGTGACCAGGGCGGCGGCCAGCGACCGCTGCGGGTCCGCCCAGCCGATCGTGTTGGTGTAGCCGAGATGGCCGAAGGCCTGATCGGTGCGCGGCCCGAAGAGCGACAGCAGCTCGGCGCCGAGCATGAAGCCGAGCCCGTACCGCGTCGGGAAGCCGAGCGTCAGGTCGAACTCCCGGTAGGACTGCTCGGAGCGCGCGCGCAGGATCGTCCGCTCGTCGAAGATCCGCACGCCGTCCAGCTCCCCGCCGCGGCGCAGCAGCTCGAAGAAGCGCGAGAGCTCGAAGGCACTCGCCACGCCGTTCCCGGCCGGGATGATGCCGGTCAGGAAGCGCGGGTCGTTCGAGGCCTCGACGATGTCGTCCGGCTTCTTGCCCAGCGCCCGCTCCAGGACGGTGGACACGGGGGGCAGGGGCCTGGCTCCCGTCGCGTAGCAGCGGCCGACGCGCGCGACGTCCTCCGGCGCCACGCCGAAGTTCGTGAAGCGGAAGCCGAGCGGGTCGAGGATCTCGCGCTGCAGGACGGTGCGGATGTCCTCACCCGTCACGCGCTGCACGACCTCCCCGAGGATGAAGCCGCCGGAGATCGCGTGGTAGGCCAGCGTCTTGCCCGGCCGCGAGGCGGGCTTGGCGTCGCAGAGGATCTGCACGAGCCGGTCGTGGTCGGCGAGGTTCTCGACGTCCATCACGTCGCCGGGCAGGTTCGGGACGCCGGCCCGGTGGCTCAGCACGTGCGCGAGGGTGATCGCGTCCTTGCCGTTCCGCGCGTACTCCGGGATGTAGTCCGCCACCCGGTCGCCGATGTGCAGCGCGCCGCGCTGGTCGAGCAGGTGGACGACCATCGCCGTGATCGCCTTGGACGCCGAGAAGATGACGAACGGCGTGTCGGTGTCCACCGCCACCTTCGGGACGTCCGCGTCGTCGTGCGGACCGTTGCCGCGGGCGTGCCCGATCGCCCGGTTCAGGACGACGTGCCCGTCGCGCCGGACGCACAGCTGCAGCGCCGGGTGCACGCCCGAGCGGTACAGCCGCCGGGCGGAGCGCCAGATCGCCTCGACCTGGTCGCGCGTCATCCCGGCGTCCGCGGGGTCCTCCTCCGGCCCGGTGTGCGTGACGGCGTCCAGGTCGGCGGGGACCCGGATCCGCCGCAGCGGGTCGCCGACCAGCGGCAGCCGCGGGATCGGCGGCAGGGCGGCCATCAGCCCCCGGCGCTGTTTCGCACCTTGTAGGTGAAGCCGCCGGTGCCGTTGGTTTGCGTGACGAGCACGTCGGCCTTCTGGCCGTCGCCCACCGCCTTGCAGGTGAACGTCGCGCCGGCCTTGCCGACGATGATCTCGGGGCAGGTGACCGCGATCGCCTTCAGCTTCGCCTGGTCCTTGATGCCCTTGGCGATCTGCGACTCGGCCTCCCGCGGATGCACGAACGGCGCGCTCACGCGGACCTTCCCGTCGTCGCTGGTCATCGTGACGAGGGCCGAGCCCTTCGTGCCGTCCGCCCCGGTGACCTGACACGTGAACGTGCCGCCCTTCTTGGCGGTCTTGTCGCCCGGGCAGTCGACGCTCTTGATCTTCGCGCCGGCGTCGTTGACGACCGCCTTCTTGATGAGGTCCTCCGCCTTCCCGCTGTC
>JAOPZU010000122.1 GCA_025963955.1 Solirubrobacterales bacterium | reverse complement strand
TCCGTGGCCCTCGCGCGGCAGATGTTGTGGCGGATGCTCTCTGAGCCGCATCCGATGAACGCCCACCGCGTCGATTCGCGGGCCGTCGCCAGCCGCCGGACGTCCGCCGACGCGCAGGAGGGCGTGTCCTCCTTCAAGGAGAAGCGGCCGGCGAGCTTCCCCGACCGCGTCTCCGACGGGCTGCCGGAGGTGTGGGTCGGCGGCGAGCCGCCGACCTTCTCCTAAGGGCGGCGCCGGCGGGCACGTCCGCCGACGGAGCTGTGGACGCTCGCGCCGACACACAGCTCCCGCGCGCGGCACATCTGGCCGGGATCGAGACGGCCGAAGGACAATCCGGAGGTGGCGACGGCGCGCCGCAGGTGCACCTCGTCCGCTCCCGCCGCGGCGATCCGCCCCAGCTGGCCCAGGCGCAGGCCTCCGCCGACGGCCAGCGACAGCTGCTGGTCGTGCGCAGCCGTGACCAGGGTGGCGAGCTCTCGCGTGTCGAGCCAGGTGAGCAGGTCGTGCCGGTCCTTGACCGCGGTCGTGATGAGGCAGCCCGCGACGCCGGCCCGGGCGGCGGCGCTGACGAGCGCGGCGACTGGGAGGCCGGGCTCGTCCAGGCGCGCGGCGTCGGCGTACGCCGCGGCGATGATGGTCACCGGCGGGCCGCCGGCCACGGCGTCCTGCACCGCGCGCAGCAGCTGGACGGCCTCCTCAGGCGTCTGCGAGCCGCGGAGGCCGACGGTCAGCGTCGAGGCGCCGGCGGCCACCGCTCCACGTGCAGCCAGCGCGGCCAATTGCGGCTCGTGCGGGAGGTCGCCGAGCGCCACGGCGATCGGCAGGTCAGGCACCGCGCTGCAGACGGCCTCGACGTCCCGCGGGGACGGCGCGCCCAGCGACCCGGCGGCGGGCTCGCCGACCCGGATCGCGCCGACGCGGCACCGGACGGCCAGGCGTGCCTCCCAGTGGGTGGTCACGGTCACCGAGAGCTTCATCGGATCAGGGTACGAACGCGGGCCGGGAGCGGACCTCGACCGCGCGTCCTACCGCCGGCGCCAATCGGGTGTGGGACTCAGGCTGCCGCGACAGCGGAGTCCATCGGCACCCCCGCGGCCACCGCGGCACGGATCGCGGACGAGCTCGCCTTTCCGGTGCCGGCCGCGTTCGGGATCAGCGGGTGCTCCACCACGTCGATGCCGAGCTCGCGCAGCCGCGCGGGCGTCCCGAGCCGACGGTGGCCGAAGGCGAAGTCCTCGCCGACCACGAGGGTCCGCATCTGCAGCTCGTCCGTGAGCAGGGCGGCGAAGACGCGGTAGTCGAGAGCGGCGACCGTGCGGTCGAACGGCAGGATGACCACGCGGTCGGCGCCGGCGGCGCGCAGGCGCGCGACGCGTTCGGGGAGTGAGCAGATCTCGGGAAGCGCGTCCGGACGAAAGACCTGCTCGGGCCGGCGGGCCAACGTGACAGCGACCGTGGCCAGGCCGCGCGCGCTCGCCAGCGCGCTGGTGCTGCGCACCAGCGCGCGGTGTCCGTGGTGGACGCCGTCGAAGGTCCCCATTGTCACCACGCAGGGGCCAGCCGCCCCCCGCAGCGCCTCCCGCACACCGAAGGTGTCCATCGCGATCAGAACTCCCATGTGGTCTCGCCTTGGAAGTTCAGGGACTTGAACGACCCGGTGAAGAACACCAGCGGATCGCCGTGCTCGTGGTAGAGCGCGTCGACGTGGCCGACGTGCAACGTGTGGTCACCGGCCGGGTGGGAGTCGGTCACCGTGCACGCGAAGTGCACGAGGGCGCCCTTGACCAGCGGCACGCCCTTGCGCCACTGGAACTCCGGTGCGATCGGCTGCTTGAGCCGGGCGCCGGCGAAGTGCAGGGAGAGGTCCTCCTGCTGCTTGCAGAGGATCGAGACGCCGTAGCGGCCGCTCTGCTTGATGCGGTCGTCCATCTTCGCGGCGGCGGCGATGGAGACCAGGACCAGTGGCGGGTCGAGTGATACCGAGGTGAAGGCGTTGGCCGTCATGCCGTGCACCTCGCCGTCGACCTCGGTCGTCACGATCGTGACGCCGCTGACGAACGTGCCCAGCGCCTTGCGGAGCCGGAGCGCGTCCACGACGCCGTCCTCGGTGGTCAGCTCTTGAGCCATGGTCCTGGTCTCCTGTTCTCCGTGATGCGGGCTAGCTGTACTTCTTGCCGAGCACCGACACGTCACCCGGGTTGATGAGGTCGGGAGCCGTCCAGCCGTTGATGTCGTAGTCCTCCATGGCCGACTCCGCGAAGCCCTCGAGCGCGTCGGTCTCGCCGGTCATCTGGTGGAACATCAGCGTCTGGAACCGGATCGCCTCGTGGTCACCGCCGTAGTTGCGCTCGTACAGCTCGTGGCGGCCACCGAACTCGGTGCCGACGGCGTCCCACAGCAGCTTCAGCAGCTTGACCCGATCGATCGCCTCCACGCCGTTGGACCCGCGCACGTACTGATCGAGGTAGGGACGGATCTCCGGGTTCTTGAAGTCCTCGGCCGAGGAGTTCAGGTAGATCAGGCCCGAGCCCAGCGTCTGCTCGATGATCTCCTTCACGCGCGGGTAGCCCGTCGTCATGAAGATCCGGTAGGCCAGGCCGTAGCCCGCGTTGGGCTGCATCGTGTCGCCGACCCAGGGCTGGGGCGACTTTGCCATCGCGTCGGAGAGCGCCCAGAACATGTTGCGCCAGCCGAGGACCTCGCCGATCTGGGTCTGCACCCCGCGGAACCCGGCGCTGCCGGTCAGCTTGGTCGCCTTCAGCAGGCAGCCGGCGATGAAGTCGAGCTTGACCGCCAGGCGGGTGCAGCCGTGGAAGGTGAACCGCGGCAGGAAGCCGGAGGCCATGACGAAGTTGTTCGCCGCCTCCGCGTCGTACATGAAGACGTTCTCCCAAGGCACCAGGACCTTGTCGAGGATGAGGATCGCGTCGTTCTCGTCGAACCGCGAGGACAGCGGGTAGTCGAAGGGCGATCCGAGAACGGCGGCCTTCATCTCGTAGGACGGGCGCGAGATCAGCTTCAGGCCCTTGGTGGCCATGGGGACCGAGAACACGACGCCGAACTTCTTGTTCTTGATCGGCAGGCCGTAGTGCGCGACGAAGCAGTGGTTGGTGATCGCCGAGCCCGTCGCCACGACCTTGGCGCCCGACACCACGATGCCGTTGTCGTTCTCCTCGACCACGTGGACCATCACGTCGCTCGTCTCGTCCGCGGGCTTGTCGCGGTCAATCGGCGGATGCACGATCGCGTGGTTTGAGTAGATGACGCGCTCCTGCGTCTCCTTGTAGTAGCGCTTGGCGTTGCCGGCGTACTCGCCGTAGAACTCGCTGTTGGCGCCGAGCGTGCCGAGGAACGCGGCCTTGTAGTCGGGTGAGCGGCCGAGCCAGCCGAAGACCTGCCGCTGCCAGGCGGCGATGGCGTCCCGCTGAACCACGAGCTCCTCGGCGCTGTGGCCGATCTTGAAGAAGGGGTGGGTGAAGCCGCCGTTGCCCGTGTCGGTCGGGACCGTGAGGACCTTCGAGGCCTCCTTGTCGTGCAGCGCGTCGTACAGGCGTGCAACCGACCGGACGGAGTTGCGGAACGCCGGGTGCGTCGTGACGTCCGCGACGCGCTCGCCGTAGATGTAGATCTCACGGCCGTCGCGCAGGGACTCGATGTACTCATCGCCCGTCATGGGGCGGACGTTGTTCAGCGCCGACGTATCGGCGGCGGCCTGGCCTTCAATGGTGGACACGCTGGGTGCTCTCCTCGATGCGCTTTACAGGGTGAGTGCGACTCTCGCCACCGTCCTCATCACCCGTGTAGGGAGAACTACCCCCGGTGGTACCCCACTTGCGGACGGGGTGAGACCGGCCATCGGCCTTGGCCGTCGCCAACCCCAGCGTCAGAATGATCTGATGGGCCGCCTCCTGGACCTCGTCGAGCGTTACTACGCCGCGTGCAACACCGCGGACCGTGACGGGCTTCGCAATGCGTTCACCGCCGACGCCGCGCACTTCTTCACGCGGCTGCCTGCCGTCCGCGGCGCGGAGAACATCGCGAACCTGTGGGCGGCCCAGCAGCAGCGTCTGGCCGCCCGCTGGACCGTCGAGCACGGCATCGAGTCAGGCGACGAGGCCGTCATCGAGTGGACGATGACCTGGATCGACCCTGCGACCGGCCACTCGCGCATCGATCGCGGCACCGAGTGGTACGCGTTCGTCGGCGACCGCATCGACGAGATCCGCGCCTACCACCACTCTGATGCCGCCAACCGATCGGGAGACCTGATGGGCTTCGACCACAAAGGACGCGGCGACACGATGCTGGACGAGCCGGCCCGGTGCAGCGGCTGAAGTCGTTAGGAAACACGGAGGCCTCAGGGAGGCTGTCGAGCAACCAAAAAGGCCCTGCAAAACAGGGCCTTTCTCGTAAGCGGGAGACGAGGCTCGAACTCGCGACCCTCAGCTTGGGAAGCTGATGCTCTACCAACTGAGCTACTCCCGCGTAGGGGGAACCTTATCGGCTCGTGGGCG
>JAOPZU010000117.1 GCA_025963955.1 Solirubrobacterales bacterium | reverse complement strand
GATACGACACGTCCATGAGACGCCTCCTCCTCGCCGCCGTGACGACCGCCGCGCTGGCCGCGCTGCTGCTCGGACCCGCCGGCGCCTCGGCCGGCGTCCCGGTGACGATCGGCAACGCTGCGTCGTCGACCCCGACGGTCACCGCCGGCTTCGCCCCCGGCGTCTTCCACGTGGTCTTCAACGACGCGGGGGCCGACGTCTTCCGCTACTGCCAGGTCCAGCTGCCCGAGCCCGGCTGCGCGAAGAGCGCCGTGATCCCCTTCACCGTCCTCGGCCCGTCGGGCGCGCCGTTCCACCCCGGCACTGCGTGGATCGTCATCGACCCCATCGGCGGGCGCCCGCTGCGCCTGATCCACCCGGAGTACATCAGCGGCAACACCTACGAATCGGACTCGATCGACGACGGCACGACGTGGACCCCCTTCCGGCAGGTCCACACGGGCGGCAACCGCGTCGGCGAGGGCCGCCCGGTCCTGGAGGCGAACCGCGGGACCGCCCTCGTCCCGCGCACGGGCCTGGACGGACTGGTCCTGCACGACACCTCCGACGGCACGAGCAAGGCCGAAGCGACGCTGGCCACCCCGACGATCCCCTACAACCCGAGCCTGGCGACGGTGAACGACGGCACGGTCGCGACGATCGACACGCTCGAGAACGTCTACTCGTGGTTCGCGCCCGCGGGCAGCCCGCTGATCGCCGCCCCGTCCTGGGGGACCATCGCCCTCGTCGGCAAGGGCCAGGACTCGACGATGGCCGGAGCCGGCGGCACGGCGTTCCTCGCCTCGACGAAGGACGGTGTCGCCGGGCCGCTGGAGATCCGCAGGTGGGGCGGACTGGCCTTCGGGCCGCCCACGACGATCACCGCGGCCAAGGGCTACGTCGCCGACGTCGCGGTGACCCCGAAGGGCGTCCCGGGCGTCGTGTACCGCGACAACGGCCACGGCCTGACGTTCGCCACCCCGGACACCAGGGGCCGGTACGACCCGCGAGTCATCGTCCACGACGACGAGGTCTTCGGCCACGTGAACGTGGCGTACGACGACGCGGGCTTCGGCCTGGCCGTTTGGCCGCGGGACGCCTCGATCGTCGCGGCCGACGTCACCGAGGTCCGCGACCCGTCGCTGCCGAACAGGGCGGTGACCGTCACGAAGAACAAGCTGACGCTCGGCCTGAACACGTCCGGCAGCTGCGTGCTCCCGGGCAGGGGGACGACCGTCGGCGTCGGCGGGCAGGGCGCCGGCAAGGTCACGCGGGTGACGTTCCGGCTCGGCGGCAAGACGATCACCGACAGGACGCCCAACTACAGCGCGAGGTTCACGGTCCCGCAGTCGGCGGGCGCCGGCGACCGGATACAGGTCACCGCCACCGCGTCGATCGAGCGCAGAACCGCACCTAAGCGGTTCACGCTGCTCATCACCTCCTCCGTCGACGTCTGCGGAGGCTGAGGACATGCACGCCATCAGTCGCCGGTCCGCGGGGTGCGCCCTCGTCGTGGCGACCGGGCTGCTCGTGGCCGTCGCGCCGGCGGGAGCCATCGTCGGCGGCGTCGTCAACAAGACCGCCGGACCGGTGGTCTTCGTCTCGACCGGGTCGACCGCCGTGGTCTCCTGCACCGGCGTCCTGCTCGCGCCCGCAGTCGTCCTCACCACCAAGCGGTGCGCCACCCTCGCGCCCAAGTCCCTGCGGGTGAACGTCGGGGTCCTGTCCGCCGGCAAGACCACCGGCGCGGAACCGACCTCGTACGTCCCCACCCGCGTGAGAACGAGCGCGGCGGGCCTGGCGTACCTCGAGCTCGGGCGCCCGACGACGGTGAAGCCCGCCCGGATCTCCCCCTTCAAGACGCCCGCGAAGGGCGGCTCGCCGAGCGTGAACCTGCACGGGTTCGGCAGCACGTTCACCCTCCGGTCCGCGGACGCGAAGCTGGTGACCTGCCCGTCAGGAGGCTCGTTCGGTGCCGGCGTCCTGTGCACCCGCGGCGCCGCGAACGCGAAGGGCCAGTCGCTCCTCTCCGCGACCTGCAAGGGCGACGAGGGCGCCCCGCTCTTCTACGGCGGCAACGGCACACCGAGCAACGGCAGCGCGCGCGAGTACGCGCTCGTCGGACTCGCGCGCACGCCATCGCCGTGCCAGGCCGACTCGCTGTCGAGCTACACGGACGTCGCCGCCCAGGACGACTTCATGAAGCAGGCGCTCGCCCCGCGGCTGACCGGGCGCGTTTTCGACAAGGCCGGCGCCATCGCGGTCACCGGGAAGCAGGGGCCGGAGCGGGCGCGCATCACCGCCCAGCTCGGGGACGCCATCGTCAGGGCGTACGGCCCGGGCCACAAGCTCGCCAGCTCGACGCCGACCTTCGGCGCCGGCACGTTCACCCTGCCGGTCGCCGCCGGGACGTACACGATCGAGGTCTCCTCGGCGGGCTACCGGACGCTCTCCACGCCGAACGTGAAGGTCACGACCGCGCAGCCCTTCGACGCAGGGCTGACCCGGGTCGACGGCTGCAGCGCCGGGTCCGCCGGCAGCGACGACTGCGGTGGCGGCGGCGGGGGGGTCGGGGAGACCGGAGCGTGAGACATACTCCTCGAGCGGCGCGTCCGCGGCCGAACGGGCCGCGCGGCCGGTCGAGCGAGGTGGAACGGCGACGGTGGCATCCACGGGCGGGGAGCGGGACCCCACGGGGCGAGCGATGCGGGTCGACCTCTGCGGCGGGACGCGGGTCGACGGACGCGCGGGCGTCGTGGCCGGCCGGCAGGAGCTCCTGCTCGCCGTGCTCGTGCTTCGCGGCGACCGCGGCATCCGCCGGGACGAGGCCGTCGACCTGCTGTGGCCGGACGCGCCCCCGGCGGCGCTGGGCCGCGCGATCGACCCGCT
>JAOPZU010000086.1 GCA_025963955.1 Solirubrobacterales bacterium | reverse complement strand
GACCTGCACGATCGGGTTCATGGTGGTTGGACCGGAGGTGGCCCCCGAACTCATCGATGAGCCGGGGGACGCATCCCGGTCCAACCCGGCATGACCACCACCAAGACCACGCGACCTTCTCCCGGCGACCGCGGGGCAGCCGGCATGAGCGCGACCGTCGTCCGCTACCGCCTGCATCCGGACCGGGTGCAGGAGAACGCCGCCCTCGTCCGGGCGGTCTACGCCGAGCTCCACGCGCTCGCGCCCGCCGGCATCCGCTACGAGACGTTCACCGGGGCGGACGGGCTCGACGTGGTGCACGTCGCCCGCCACGACCCGCAGGCGCCGGCGGTGCTGACGGGCCTGGAGAGCTTCCGTGCCTTCCGCGCGCACCTGGCCGACCGCTGCGCACAGGGGCCGGACCCGCTGACGCTGCCGGAGCAGCTCGGGGGGTACCCGGGCTGATATCTCGCGCCGGCGAGCGGCTCGCCGGGTGGCGGCGCCTCCGCGCCGTAAGCGCGCCGCGACGGCTCAGCCGAAGCGCACCTTGCCGTTGGAGCGCGCGCGGACCTGGGCCTTCTCGATGAACTCCAGCCGCTTGGTGGCCGCCCGGAAGAGGCGCGTGACGAGCCGGAGGCGCGCGTTCTCCGAGCGCAGGTCGAGCAGCCCCTGCTTCGCCTCCAGGCCGAACTCGACCGTCGCGGCCATCGCGTAGGCGTCCATGACCTCGAGGTCCTCGTCCTCGGGCTCGTTGTCCGTCGCCTGCTCCACCAGCGCGCGGTAGGCCTCGTGGGCGGTCTGCGCGGCGTCCTGGTCCGCCTCCTCGCCGACGTCCTCGACGAACTCGACGGTCGCCGCGGGGTAGGGCAGGTCGTCCTGCGTCTCGATCACCCGGAACGGCCGTGTCCCTTTGGCGAGGATGTTCAGCCGGCCGTCGTCCATCCGCTCGAGCACGCGGGCGACCTCCATCGCGCAGCCCGTCCGCGGCTCCTCGGGGTCCTCGCCGGCCCACACGATCCCGAACTCGCTGCCGCGCTCCAGGCACTCGTTGATCATCGTCCGGTAGCGCTCCTCGAAGATGTGCAGCGGCACGTACTCGTGGGGAAGGGCGACGAGTCCGAGGGGGAAGATCGGGAAGTCCTGGACCACGCGGTCGGGCATGTCAGCGAGTGTACGAAGCCGCGCCGGAGCGGGACGAGGGCGATCCGTCCGCAGCGCCTGCTCGTAGTCCGTACGTGCCCGCTTCCACCGCCGTCGTCTGGTTCCGCCGCGACCTGCGCGTCCACGACCACCCCGCGCTCCACACCGCGGTGGCGGAGTACGAGCGCGTGGTCCCGGTCTTCGTCCTGGATCGCCGCCTGGCCACCGGCCGCTACGCCTCGCCCGCACGCACGGCGTTCATGCTCGCCTGCGTCGAGGAGCTTCGGGAGACGCTGCGGGGACTGGGCGGGGACCTCGTCGTCCGGGACGGCGAGGCCGTCGAGGAGCTGACCGCGCTCGTGCAGGAGACCGGCGCCGAGGCCGTGCTCTGGGCCAGCGACGTCGGTCCCTACGCGCTGTCCCGCGACAAGGCGGTGATCGCCGCGCTGAAGGAGCTCGACGTCGCGGCGCGGCCGCAGCCCGGCAACTTCTGCGCCGACGTCTCCAAGCCGCGCACGGGGCAGGGCAGGCCGTACACCGTCTTCACCCCGTTCTGGCGCACGCACGCGAAGCTCGAGCGGCGGCCGGTCCACCGCGCGCCCTCCTCGGTGCCCGCGCTGCCGTCCTCGGTCCGGGTGGGGAAGCTCCCCACGCTCGCCGACCTCGGCCTGCAGGACGACGTGCCCGAGCCCGTCACCCCGCCCGGGGAGGCCGCCGCCCGCGAGCGCTTCGCCGACTTCCTCAGCGGGGCGGTCGTGCAGTACGAGGCGCGTCACAACGACCTGACCGGCGGGACGTCGGTCCTCTCGCCGCACGTGCGCTGGGGGACGCTGTCCGTGCGGGAGATGGAGCAGCGCGCCCTCGACCACGGCGGGGACGGCGCGGCGGCGTTCGCGCGGCAGCTGGTCTGGCGCGACTTCTACGCCCACGTCCTGCTGCTGCACCCGGACAACACGCAGAACGCGTTCCAGGAGCGCTTCCAGGCGCTGGAGTGGTCGGACGACGAGGCCGGCTTCGCCGCGTGGAAGGAGGGCCGCACGGGCTTCCCGCTCGTCGACGCCGGCATGCGCCAGCTGGCGCGGACGGGCTGGATGCACAACCGGGCGCGCATGGTCACCGGCTCGTTCCTGACGAAGGACCTGCACCTGGACTGGCGCGAGGGCGAGCGCTGGTTCGCTCACAAGCTGCTCGACGGCGAGCCGCTGCAGAACAACGGCAACTGGCAGTGGGTCGCCTCCACGGGCGTCGACCCGGCGCCCTACTTCCGCCGCATGTTCAACCCCACCACGCAGGCCAAGAAGTTCGACCCGGACGGCGAGTACATCCGCCGGTGGGTGCCCGAGCTCGCGGACGTGCCGCCCAAGCGCATCCACGAGCCGTGGACCATGTCCGACGAGGAGCAGCGGGCGGCCGGCTGCGTCATCGGCGAGGACTACCCCGAGCCGATCGTCGACCACAAGGCCGAGCGCCTGCGGGCGATGGAGCGCTACCGGGCTGTCGCTCCGGACGCCTGAGCCTGCGCGGCGCATCAGGCCGAGCTCGACAACTCCACCGTCATCACGTACAGTTGTACGTCATGACGAACAACACGACCGCGGCGTTCGACGCCCATGCGAACGAGTACGACGCGCTGCGCCGGCGCCTGGTGCCGTGCTTCGACGCCTTCTACGGCGCGGCCGTCGCGCTCGTGGCCGACCTGGGTCCGCAGCGCGTCCTCGACCTCGGCGCCGGCACCGGGCTGCTGGCGTCGATGATCGCCTCCGCCTGCCCCGACGCCGAGCTGCACCTGCTCGACGGCAGCGCCCGCATGCTCGACCAGGCCCGCGCCACGCTGGGGGATCGCCTGACCGACGCCCACGTGGCCGATCTGGAGGACCCGCTCCCGGTCGGAGCCGAGGACGGCGGCCCGTTCTGCGCCATCGTCTCGGCCCTCGCGATCCACCACCTCGACGACGCGGGCAAGCGGGCGCTCATGGTCCGGATCCACGACGGCCTGCGGCCGGGCGGGCTGTTCGTCAACGCGGAGCAGGTCGCGGGCTCGACGCCCGTGCTCAACGCCCGCTACCGCGCGCAGCACGAGGCGCAGGCCCGCGCCCTGGGCGCGACCGACGCGGAGTGGGACGCCGCGGTGCAGCGCATGAGCCACGACCGGTGCAGCCCGGTGGAGGACCAGCTGCGGTGGCTGCGCGAGGCGGGCTTCACCGACGTGGACTGCGTCTTCTCGGACGGCCGCTTCGCGGTGCTGAGCGGCCGGCGACCCGCCTGAGCGGTCGCGCCGGCGCCGCGTCGGCGTCCACCCCTGCGCGCGCCAGGACGGGCCGCAGGCGGTTGACCGCGCCCCGCAACGGGGACACACAGGGCTCATGACGAACACGCGTACCCCGACCCCGAACGTCCCCGCCGACGCCCCTTCGACCGCCGCCGAGCCCGGGACGGTCGCGCTCTCGATCCTCGTCACCGGGGTCACGGGCTTCGTCGGCGGTGCCCTGGCCGAGCGCCTGCGGCACCGCGGGATGCACGTCCGCGGCCTGGCGCGCAAGGCCCCCGCGACGGACCTCGGCTACCCGGTCGCGATCGGGGACCTCGAGTCGGGTGCCGGCCTCGAGCCCGCCATGCGCGGGGTCGACGTCGCGGTCTACCTCGTGCACTCGATGGAGGGCAGCGGCGACTTCTCCGAGCAGGAGCGGCGGTCGGCCGAGTACTTCACCGCCGCCGCGCAGCGCGCCGGCGTGCGCCGCGTGGTCTACCTCGGAGGCCTGGTCCCCGAGGAGGACAGCGCGGGCGGCTCGGAGCACCTGGAGTCCCGGAACGACGTCGAGGACATCCTGCTGGAGGGCTTCCCCGAGGCCGTCGCCTTCCGCGCGAGCATGGTCATCGGCCACGGCTCGCGGAGCTTCGACTTCCTCGCGAGCCTCGTGGAGCGCCTGCCCGTCCTCGCCCTGCCGTCGTGGCGGAGCAACCGCACCCGGCCGATCCACGTCGACGACGTCATGGACTACCTCACCGCGGCCATCACGAGCGACGACATCCACGAAGCGCTGCGCCTGGACATCGGCGGCGCCGACGAGATCGG
Source organism: Solirubrobacterales bacterium (assembly GCA_025963955.1). Classification (GTDB taxonomy): domain Bacteria; phylum Actinomycetota; class Thermoleophilia; order Solirubrobacterales; family Solirubrobacteraceae; genus Paraconexibacter. The sequence goes on along the minus strand of JAOPZU010000086.1, from coordinate 3,123 downwards.
CTACGGCGACCTGGTCGGGCGGATCGGGGAGCTCGCGGGCAAGGACCGCCCGACGGTCGGCCTGCCCTTCGACGCGACGCCTCTCGCCAGCCGGCTGGCCGCGAAGGTCGCGGGCGAGGACAAGGGGCTCATCGAGCCGTTGATGGAGAGCCTGCAGTACGACCTGCTGCCGGACGACGACGACGCGCGCGCCCGCTTCGGCGTGCAGCCCAAGACCCTCGACGACGCGATCCGCGACGCGCTGGCGGACCGCAACGCGGGCACCGACTGATCGCGCCACGTCCTGGCCGTCGTACCGACAGGAATGGGCCACACCCTCCTGATCCTCGGCGACCAGCTGCTGCGCGAGCACCCGGGACTGGACGGCGCCAACCGGGTCATCACGGTCGAGTCGGAGGCGATGCTGCGCCGGCGGCCGCTGCACCGCCAGCGCGCGCACCTGGTCCGCAGCGGTCTGCGACACCTGGCCGCGGAGCTGCGCGAGCGGGACGGGCTGGAGGTGATCGAGCACCGCGGGGCGGCGACGCTCGCGGAGGCGCTCGCGCAGCACGACGGGGAGGAGCTCGTCGCGGCGATCCCGAACGACCTGGGCGCCCGTCGCGCACTCGAGGGTCACGGCGTGCGGCTGGTCGACAGCGGCCAGTTCCTCACCGCGCCGGACGACTTCGCCGCCTGGGCGCGCGGGCGCAGGCGCCTGCGGATGGAGGACTTCTACCGCGAGCAGCGCCGGTCCTTCGGGGTCCTGGTCGACGACGCGGGCGAGCCGCTCGGCGGCCGCTGGAACTTCGACGCCGAGAACCGGCAGCCGCCGCCCAAGGACGGGCTGAACGCCCCGGAGGCGTGGTCCCCGCGGGAGGACGAGATCGACGCGGAGGTCCGGGCCGACCTCGACGCGGCGGCCGCCCGCGGCGTCGTCTTCTTCGGCGCCGACGTCCCGCGCCGCTTCGCCGTCACGCCGGCGGAGGCGCACGCGGTCCTGGAGGACTTCGTCGCGCACCGCCTGCGCGAGTTCGGCCCTTGGCAGGACGCGATGGTCGAGCCTGGCAATCCGTTCCTCTTCCACTCGCTGCTGTCCGTCCCGCTGAACCTCGGCGTCATCGACCCGCTCACCTGCGTGCGCGCCGCCGAGGAGGCGTACCACGCCCACGACCTGCCGCTGTCCTCGGTGGAGGGCTTCGTGCGGCAGGTCATCGGGTGGCGTGAGTACGTCTGGGGCATGTACTGGCTGCGCGCGGAGCAGTGGCCGGACGCCAACGCGCTGCGTGCCGAGCTGCCGCTGCCCGCGGCCTACCGTGGCGTGGAATCCGGGTGGAACTGCCTGGACACCGTCGTGGCCGGCGTGGCGCAGCACGGCTACGCGCACCACATCGAGCGGCTGATGGTCCTCGGGACGATCGGCCTGACCGCCGGCGTCGTCCCGTGGGAGCTCGTGCGGTGGTTCCAGACCGCGTTCGTCGACGGTGCCGAGTGGGTGATGGCGCCGAACGCGGCCGGGATGGCGCTGTTCGCGGACGGCGGCGAGATGGTCACCAAGCCCTACGCCGCCGGCGGCAACTACATCTCCAAGATGTCCCCGCACTGCAAGAGCTGCCAGTACAAGCCGAGCGAGAAGCACGGCGAGCGCGCGTGCCCGGTCACCGCGCTCTACTGGGACTTCGTCGACCGCCACACCGAGCGGCTGGCGGCGAACAACCGCACCGCGCGGAGCGTCAGCACCTGGCGCCGGTTCGACCAGGACACGCGGGACGCCGTTCGTGCGCGCGCGGCCTCGGCCCGGGAGGAGCTGGACGGCGGGTAGGTTCGCGGGCGATGCTCGAAGCCCGCCGCGTCCCTGGTGCCGCCCCCGAGGCGCCGTCGATCCCCGTCGGCACGCTGCCGCGCCGGACCGCCGCGCTGGCGTGCGGCGAGATCACCTACCTGCGGCACGGGGCGGGCCCGCCGCTGCTGCTCGTGCACGGCATCCCCACCTCCGCCCGCCTGTGGGAGCCGCTGCTCGGCGTCCTCGGCGAGCGCTACGACTGCATCGCCGTGGACCTCAACGGCATGGGGCGCTCGCGCCCGGCCCCCGGCGCGGACCTCGCGAGTCCCGGCCAGGCGGACATGCTCGCCGCCCTGCTGGACCATCTCGGCATCGCGGAGGCGTTCCTCGTCCTCCACGACCAGGGCGGTGCGCACGGCCAGCAGCTCATGGTCCGCCACCCGCAGCGCATCCGCGCCGTCGTCCTGTGCGTCGTGGTCTGCTTCGACAACTGGCTGGTCCCGGCGATCTGGATGATGGGCCTCATCGCGCGGGCGCCCGCCCTGGCGCGGGTGCTCGGCCGGGCGCGGATCCTGCAGGCGCCCATGCGCGCGGCCTGGCCGCTGCCGCAGACCGTCCGGCGCGGCCGGATCGCCCCGGCGCTCGTGAACGACTGGTTCCACGCGCTGGACACGGGGGAGGGGCTCGACGCGTGGTGCGCCTACGTCCGGGCGCAGGACCCGCGCTGGACGATCGAGGCGGTGCCCGCGCTCGAGGCCTGGACGAAGCCCGCGCACGTGGTGTGGGCGACGGACGACCGCTTCCTGCCGTTGCGCTGGGGCGTGAGACTCGCGCGGACGCTGCCGACGGCGGCGGACACGCCCACGCTGCTCCCGGACGCGGGGCACTTCTGGCCGGCCGAGGTCCCGCTCAGCGGCGCGCGGGCGATCCGCGCGTTCCTCGATCCGCTGGCCTGAGTGACGTGAGACGCCCCCAGTCGCTCAGCCCGGCTTGGTGGCCACGATCATGAGGTTGTAGAAGATCGCGGGCGGCAGCCGGCTCTCCAGCAGCGTCCGGTCCACGGCCTGCAGCGCGATGTACCCGCGGTAGGCGTACTGGCGCCACCAGTGCGGGACGTCGGCCTGGTCGGCGGACGCCTCCAGCGCGCGGTTGGTCCACCCGAACCAGTTGGCCAGCAGCTCCTCGCCGATGATCTCGACGCCATCGAAGCCCGCGCCATGCGCGTGGGCGGAGAGGTCGTTCGGGACGAACGCGTGCACGTCCACCGAGCCCTCGAGCTGGTGGTTCTCGGCGCCGCCGTCCGACCAGCCCTCGGCGGCCGGGCGGGCGCGCAGCGCGGCGCGCCAGGCGGGGGCGGCCTTCGC
>JAOPZU010000081.1 GCA_025963955.1 Solirubrobacterales bacterium | reverse complement strand
GCCCGCAGCGCCTCCGCGTCGAGGGGGCCGAGGGCGCGGGCGTGGCGCGGGGTCCGGTCCCCGAGCGGCCCGGCGACACGGACCTCGAAGGGCAGCGCGGCGGCTGCCCGGTCCAGCAGCCCGAGGTTCTTCGCGTCGTCCCACAGCCGTCCGGCGCCCAGGACGAACGGCTCCTTCGGCGTCTGCGCCGGCGCGGCCGGGGCGCTGCTCCCGTTCGGGATCACCTGCATCACGGCGCCGAGCGGCCCGTAGAAGCGGTCGACGTCCGCGAGCATCGAAACGCTCGGCGCCACGACGGCGTCGGCCCGGCGCAGCCCCGCGCGGACCTCGCGCTTGTAACGCTGCCAGGCCGCGGGCGCGTCCGCGTCGTGCACCCCGCGCCACCAGGAGAGCACGCACGAGTGGGCGCCGACGAGGACCGGGACCGGCCAGTCCGCGGCGGCGTGGGCGTAGCCGTTGAGGTGCACGAGGTCGACGCGCTCGCGGGCCGCGAGCTCCAGCAGCCAGGCGCGGGCGGCGGCCACGTCCCCCCACGGCTGCTCCATCCACTCCAGCCGCAGCGTGCTCTCGTGCACCGCCGCCGGGCCGGCGCCGGCGAGCGCCGTCCGCTGGGCCGGGCTCAGCGCGTCGCCGAAGGTGGCGACGACGACCTCCACGTCCCGCTCGCGCAGGCCGCGCACGAGGTCGCAGGCGTAGGTGAAGACGCCGCCCACGGTGTCGGCGCTCAGCAGGATCCTCACGGGCGCCACCCGTAGATCCCGTCGATCACCCGGGCGAGGACCGCCAGCTCCTCGGCGGCGGGGTCGAAGCCCCTGCCCTGCGCCAGCTGCGCGCCCCACGCGGCGACGGACCGGCCGCCCCACTCGTCCGGCGGCTCCACGAGCGCCTCCCGGGTGGTGCCGTGGTGGCGCTCGGCCCGGAAGTCGTAGAAGGACCCGTCGACGTTCGTAACGCTCACCGCGCCCTGCGTCCCGTAGAGGGTGCACTCGAAGAGGCACTCGCGCCCGGCCGGCAGGAACCACGAGCAGGCCACGCGTGCGGTCACCCCCGCGTCGAGCTCGAGCTGGGCCAGCGCGAAGTCCTCCACCGCGGAGGACCCCGGGTCGGCCGGCAGCGGCGCGCCCTGGCGCAGGAGCTTCGCGGCGGTGACCGCGGCGCCCGTGCTCCCGGTGAGCCACAGCGCGAGGTCGATCAGGTGCGTCCCGAGGTCGACGAGGCAGCCGCCGCCCGCCAGCTCCCGCTGCGTGAACCACGGCTTGTCCGGGCCGTAGGCGTTGTGGAAGACCAGGTCGGCGGCGTACAGCGCGCCGAGCTCGCCCGAGGCGATCAGCGCCTGCGCGGCCCGCAGCGCCTGTGTGCGGCGGTAGGACAGGTCGACGGCGAGCAGCCGGTCCGCGTCGCGGGCCGCGTCGAGCACGCGGCGGGTCTCCGCCTCGTCGCGCCCGAGCGGCTTCTGGCAGAAGACGGCGACGCCCCGCTCCAGGGCGGCGACCGCCTGCTCCGCGTGCAGCGCACTCGGGGTGGCGATGACCACGCCGTCCAGGTCCAGGTCCAGCAGCTCGTCCAGCGACCGGGCGGCGCTCGCGCCGCCCAGGTCGGCGGCCGCCTGCTCACGCAGGTGCGCGTCCAGGTCGGCGACGGCGACAGCGTCCACGTCCCCCGCCGCGTGGAGCGCCTGCATCCGCGTCCGGCCGATCCAGCCCACGCCGAGGAAGCCGACCCGCGGGCGCGCCGGCGGAGCGCCGCCGGGCGGACCGGCGGGCGCAGGGACCGGGGCGCTCACGTCCGCACCAGCGCCTTGAGGAACCCGTCCGGCCGGTCCACCGCGGTCTGCAGCGCGGCACCGACCTCACCCAGGTCGAACGCGTGGGTGTACAGCGAGGAGGGGTCGAGGCGGCCGGCCGCGATGGCCGCGGCGGCCAACCGGATGCCCCCCAGGTACACGGCGGGGTCCCGCTCGTGCGCGTTGACGACGTCCAGACCGCGCCAGTTCCACAGCTGCATGTCCACCTGCCGGGGGCCGTCCTGGTGGAAGCCGGCGACGACGATCCGCCCCCGCTCACGGGTCAGCGGCCCGGTGAGGTCGAGCGTGGCCTGCACGCCGGCGGCCTCGACCACCACGTCGCAGAGGCGCCCGTCGGTCAGCTCCTCGACCGCGGCGACCGGGTTCTCCTCGAGCGCGAGCACGTCGGCGGCACCCATGTCGGTGGCCACCCTCCGCGCCGAGGCGCGCCGCGAGATCCCGATGACGCGTGCCCCGGCGTCCGCCGCGAGCTGGGTCACGAGGGCGCCCAGGAAGCCGACGCCGACCACGGCGACGGTGTCGCCGGCGGTGATGCCGCTGCGGCGGAAGACGTTGACGGCACAGCCCAGCGCCTCGCCGGGGAACGGCTGGTCGTCGAGCTCCGGGGGCAGGACGACGAGCTGGTCCGCCCGCGCCAGGTCGTGGTCCGCGTAGGCGTGGTAGCTCAGCCCGGCCACGCGCGTCCCCACCTCGAGCCCGGCCCCGGGCCCGGCGGCGTCCACGCGGCCCCAGCCCTCGTGGCCGGGGGCGCCGGGCTCGCGCGGGTAGTCGAACCACGGGCGGCCCTGGTAGACGGGCAGATCGGATCCACACACGCCGCAGCCCTCCAGGCGCACCCGCACCTCACCCGGGCCGGGCTCGGGCAGCGGCACCTCGTGCGGCACGATCTCGCCG
>JAOPZU010000610.1 GCA_025963955.1 Solirubrobacterales bacterium | reverse complement strand
CTGGCCAAGCGCTTCGACGTGGTCTGCGGCGGCGCCGCCGGCGTCGACACGATGGGCTTCCATCTGACGCCGTCGTGGCGCGGAGAGGCGATCTGGCTGCCGGCCCTGCCCCCGCTGGACGGGCCGGCGGCGGCCGTCCTGCCGGCGGTGCAGGAGCTGCTGGAAGGGCAGGTCCCGCTGTGGATCCCGGTGGTCCTGCGCTGGGAGGAGGAGCTCGCCGACGGGCTGAGCGCCCTCGGCGAGCTCGCGGCGTTCCTCGGCGAGCAGCACCTCGCACGATCGTGGGACGACTTCCTGCTGGCCGCCCGCGCCAGCCGGACCTTCGCGGCGGTCAGCGGGTGACCCCTCTGCCCGGGGCGAGCCGCCGAGGCCCGCGTCTGCGCTAGCGCAGACGCGCGTTGATGGTGTTGATCGTGGCCATGATGGCCGTGCCGACCGCGGCCAGGCGGGTGCTGAAGGCGGTCCGCGCGGCGGCGACCTTCGCCGGGTCCGCGACCCGGAAGCCCGTCCGCGCCGTGGCGATGGCCGCGTCATAGCTCCGGAGCCGCGCGACGAGCGTGCGGTGCAGTCCCGCGATCGAGGAGGGCGGCTTCACCCGGCCGAGCTGCGCGGCCGCGCGGTCGACGGTGTCCTGCAGGCGCGAGAGCGTCACGAGGTCCTGCTTCGGCGTGCTGACCGCCGTGAACTCGCTCTGGAGCGCCTGGAACTGCGTGTTGAAGCGCTGCATCACCCGGTCGGTGGCGGCGACGTAGGCGTTGTTCGCCCTGACCTTGTCGTTCCCGCAGCCGGCGAGCGCCAGCAGGCAGGCCGCGAGGGCCGCGATGCTGCCCCCCCGCGTTCGTCGCCCCGTCATCGGGGCCGGACCCTATCGGTCACGCCACACTGTGGTCATGTGCGCGGTCCTCCCCGACGGTGAGACGGTCCCCGCCTCCGGCCTGCTGCCGGAGGGTGTGCGCGCGGGCGCGGACGGGCGCCCCTTCGGGCTCTACGTCCACGTCCCGTTCTGCGCGACGCGCTGCGGCTACTGCGACTTCAACACCTACACCGCGGCCGAGCTGGCGGGCGGGATCACGCGCGGGACGTTCTCCGCGCAGGCGATCGCGGAGCTGCGCCTGGCGCGGCAGGTCCTCGGCGCGGACACGGGCCCCGTGCAGACGGTCTTCGTCGGCGGGGGGACGCCGACGCTGCTGCCGCCCGAGGAGCTGGCGCGGATATTGCGGGCGGTGGACGAGTCCTTCGCCCTGGCGCCGGGCGCGGAGGTGACGACCGAGGCCAACCCCGACTCGGTCGACCCGCGGGGGCTCTCGCTCCTGCGCGAGGCCGGCTTCACCCGTCTGTCGGTCGGCATGCAGAGCGCCGTGCCGTCCGTCCTGGCGACGCTCGACAGGACGCACACGCCCGGCCGGGCGGCGCAGGCCGTCGCCGAGGCGCGCGCGGCGGGCTTCGAGCAGGTCAGCCTCGACCTGATCTACGGCACGCCGGGCGAGACCGCGGCCGACTGGGACGCCACCCTCGACGAGGCGCTCGCGGCCGCGCCGGACCACGTGAGCGCCTACGGGCTGATCGTCGAGCCGGGGACGCGGCTGGCGGCGCAGGTCCGCCGCGGCGAGCTGCCCGCGCCGGACGAGGACACGATGGCCGCCCGCTACGCCCGCACCGACGAGCGGCTGACCGCGGCGGGACTCGGGTGGTACGAGGTCTGCAACTGGGCGTCCGCGGCGGGCACGGCCTGCCGCCACAACCTCGGCTACTGGGACGGCGGGGACTGGTGGGGCGTCGGCCCGGGCGCCCACTCGCACGTGGACGGCGTGCGCTGGTGGAACGTCCTGCATCCCTCCGCGCACGCCGCGCGGTTGCAGTCCGGGCGCTCCCCGGCGGCCGGCCGCGAGCGCCTGACGGACGACGAGCGGCGCTTCGAGGCGATCATGCTCACCTCCCGCCTGCGGACCGGGACGGACGCGGCGCTGCTGTCGGCCGCGGCCGCGCGCGAGGCGCAGCGGCTGGTCGCGGACGGGCTGCTCGATCCGGACGCGCTGGCCGCGGGCCGGGTCGTGCTCACGCTCGAGGGCCGCCAGAAGGCGGACCTGGTCGTCCGCGAGCTCACCGACTGATCAGCCGAGGACCAGCTCGGCCGCGGTGCGGACCATCGCGGCGTCCCCGCTGATCAGCAGCGTCGTGACCTGTGAGTCGCGCCAGGCCTCCAGGTCGTGCCGGATCTTCGCCGGCGGCCCGATGAGCGCGAGCTGCTCGATCAACGCCGTCGGGACGGCGGCGGCCGCCTCGTCCTTGCGCCCGCCGAGGTACAGCTCGGTGATGCGCGTGACGTCCGCCTCGAACCCCATCCGCACCGCGACGTCCGCGTGGAAGTTCGTGCCTTTCGCCCCCATCCCGCCGAAGTAGAGCGCGTACATCGGACGCAGCAGGTCCGCGGCGGCCTCCACGTCGTCCATCACCAGCAGCGGGACGGTCGCGCAGATCTCGAAGTCCGCGGGAGTGCGGCGGGCACTCTCGCGGGCGAAGCCCTCCGCCAGCGCCGCGCGGTAGAAGTCCTCGTGCTGCGGCGAGTAGAAGAGCGCGAGCCAGCCCTCGCAGAGCTCGGCGCACAGCGCGATGTTCTTCGGGCCCTCGGCGCCGAGGTAGACGGGGATGTCCGCCCGCAACGGCCGCACGTTCGCCTTCAGCGGCTTGCCCAGACCCGTCGGCTCCGGCCGGCCGGGGCCGCCCGCGTAGGGCAGCGGCAGGTGCGGGCCGTCGGCGGTGACGGGGCCCTGCCGCGCCCAGATGTCGCGCATGATCGCGATGTACTCACGGGTCCGCGCGAGCGGCTGGGCGAACGGCTGGCCGTACCAGCCCTCCACGACCTGCGGCCCGGACACGCCGAGCCCGCAGACGAAGCGGCCGCCGCTCAGGTGGTCCATCGTCAGCGCGGCCATCGCGGTGGCCGCGGGCGTGCGCGCGCTCAGCTGGAGGATCGCCGTCCCGAGCCGCACGGTCCTCGTCGCCTGCCCCCACCAGGCCAGCGGGGCGATCGCGTCGCTGCCGTAGGACTCCGCCGTCCACACCGAGTGGAAGCCGAGGCGATCGGCCTCGGCCACCGCCTCCACGACACCGCCGGGCGGGCCCGCGGGTGACCAGTAGCCGGTGTTCAGGCCGAGCTTGAGCTCCTTCATGCGCCGACGCTAACGGGGTGGCAGCCCCAGGTGGGCGCGGGTCAGGATCCGGCGGCGACGGTCACGGCGGCGGTGAGCGCGGCGACGAAGCCGTCCACCTCGTCCGGCGTGGTGTCCCACGAGCACATCCAGCGGACCTCGCCGGTGTGCTCGTCCCAGACGTAGAACGGGTACTGCTCCATGACGCTCTCGGCGACGCCGGGCGGCAGGATCGCGAAGACCGCGTTGGCCTCCACCGCCTGGGTGACGCGCACGCCGGGAAGGCCCCGGACGCCGGCCGCGAGGCGCGCGGCGGCCGCGTTCGCGGTCTGGGCGCTGCGCAGCCACAGGTCCCCGTCGAGCAGCGCGATGAGCTGCGCGGCGAGGAAGCGGCCCTTGGACGCCAGCTGCATCGACTGCTTGCGCAGGTAGAGGAAGCCCTCGTCCAGGCCCGGCGTGAGGAAGACGACCGCCTCCGCGCCGAGCGCGCCGTTCTTCGTGGCGCCGAAGGTGACGAGGTCGACGCCGACCTCCGTGGTGAAGGCGGCGAAGGGGAGGCCCAGCGCGGCCGCGGCGTTGGCGATCCGCGCGCCGTCGACGTGCAGGACCAGGCCGCGCTCGTGCGCCGCCTCCGCGAGCGCCCGCAGCTCCGGCACCGTGTAGAGCGTCCCGAGCTCCGTCGACTGCGTGATCGTGACCACCCGGGCCTGCACGGCGTGCTCGTCGCCGACGCGGATCGCGGTGCGCGCGATGTGCTCGGGCGTGAGCTTGCCGTCCGTCGTGGGCGTGGTGAGCAGCTTGAGGCCGCCCATCCGCTCGGGCGCGCCGCCCTCGTCGACGTTGACGTGCGCGGTCTCGGCGCAGACGACGCCCTCCCACGGCCGGCAGCAGGCGCGCATGGCGGTGACGTTCGCACCCGTCCCGTTGAACATGACGTAGCTCGTGGCCTGCGGGCCGAAGTGCCGGCGGAAGAGCTGCTCGGCGCGGGCGGTCCACGGGTCGGCACCGTAGGCGCGCGCGTGGGTGCCGTCGTTGGCCTCCGCGACCGCGGCCAGGACCTCGGGATGGATCCCGGCGTAGTTGTCGGAGGCGAAGCCCTTCACGCTGATCGTCCCGCCCGTCCGCTCAGCGGCCGTAGAGCTCGATGCGCTGGCCGTTGACCTTGCCGGCCGCGTCGCTGCACAGCCACACGAGGGTGTCCGCGATGTCCTCCGCGTCCGTGAAGGTCTTGAACGACTTGTCCGGCTCGGCCGTGCGCTGCTCCGGGGTGACGAGCGCGTTGATGGCGACGACGTTCGCGGTGGCACCGTGGTCGGCCTCGGTGAAGGCGTCGGCCAGCGCGAAGGTCCACGCCTCGGCGGCGGCCTTGGCGGCGGCGTAGGCCGCGTTCTTGTGCGACGGCTTGACCGCCTGCCGGGCGCCGATGATCGCGAAGCGGCCGGCGCCCGAGTCGTTCAGCGCGTCGTGGAAGGCGCGCGAGGTGTGCTGCACCGTCTTCACGAGCAGGCGGTTCATGAGCTCCCAGTCCTCCAGCGGCGCCTTCACCAGGGGCGTGCCGCCCGCCCAGCCGCCCACGAGGTGCAGCACCCCGTCGACCCCGCCGAAGCGGCTGCGCACGGACTGCGCCCAGCGCCGGGTCTGGTCCTCGTCGAGCAGGTCCACGACCTGGCAGTCCACCCGCTCCGCGGGGACGCCGAGCTCGGCCGCGAGGATCTCGAGGGCCGGCAGGTCACGATCCGTCAGCGCCACGGTGGCGCCCGCGCCGGCGATCGCGCGGGCGACGTAGGGACCGAGCGAGCCGTTGGCCCCCGCGATCGCGATCGTGCGCCCGGCGAGGGCCCTGGAGTCGAGCGTCATGCTGCGACGGTATCGCGCGCCTGCGTTTCCTGGCGGAGCGCGGCCAGGCGCCGCTGGAGCGCGAGGTAGAACATCGAGAGCGGGAACTCGTCCTCCAGCACCTCGTCGATGTACGGCCGCAGGTCCTCCGTCTCGCGGTGCGCGCGCGTGCCGCGCTCCCAGCGGGACCCGCCGGCCGGGGGCACGTAGGTCGCGACGAGGTCGTGCGCCGCCGCCCAGTGGGCCAGGCGCGAGCGGTCGATCGAGTCGCGGTAGAGGCCCTCCACCAGCGTCCGCAGCTCGAGCACGCCGCCGGCCACGTGCTCCCAGTCGATCGTCAGCTGGTTGTCCGTCCAGCGGATCCGCCCGCTCTTGTGGAGGAAGGCGAACAGCAGCTGCCCGCCGAGGCCGTCGTAGTTGCGCACCCGCGGCCCGGTGACGGGGAAGCGGAAGAGGCGGTCGAAGAGGATCGCGGTCTGCGCGTGCCGCGCGAAGGCGAAGCCCTCCTCCTCCAGCCGGACGGCCTCGGTGAACGCCGTGAGGTCGCAGCGCAGCTCCTCCAGCGCGTACATCCAGAACGGTGCGCGCTGGCGGATCATGAACGGGTCGAAGGGCAGGTCGCCGTGGGAGTGCGCGCGGTCGTGTACGAGGTCCCACAGCGCGAACGCGTCGCGCGAGAGCGACTCGCTGGCCAGCAGCGCCGCGGCGTCCGGCGGCAGGTTGACGCCGAGAACCGCGGCCGCCGCGCCGCACTGCTCGCGGAAGCGCGCGCTCTCGCGGTCGCAGAAGATCCCGCCGAAGTGGTTGGCCGGGGCTCCGCTGACCGTCACGGTCTCCGGGAAGAGGACGGCGCACTCGCTGTCGTAGCCGGCCGTGTTGTCCACCAGCGTGACCGGGACGAACTTCGCGTTGTCGTAGCGCTCGCCCTCCAGCTGGGCCAGCCACGCCGGCCACGGCACGCGCACGACGAGCGCCTCGAAGACCTTGTCGCGCGAGCCGTTCTGCTTGTACATGGGGAACAGCACCAGGTGCTCGATGCCGTCGACGCGGTGCCGGTCGGGGCGAAAGGCGTCGAGCGCCCGCGTGAAGTCCGGCACCCCGAAGCCGCCGTCGCGCCAGGCGGTCAGGTCGGCCCCCACGGCCGCGAGGTGGGCCTCCTGGTGCGGGACGTGCACCGCGAGCGCCTGGATCGACGCGAGCATCGTGTCCACGAGGTCCGTCGCGGCACCGGCGTCCGCCGCGGGATCGAGGGTCCCGTCCGGCTGCTGGAGCAGGCGCAGCGTGTCGGTGGCGGTCTTGAGGGCGGGCCACGCCGGGTCCTGGGCGAGGGACGACGGCGCGTGCGCCAGCGGCCGCGCGAGCCGGGGGCCCGCGACCCAGGTGACGAGGTTCAGCCACAGGTCGCGGTGCCCGAGCGCGTGGAGGCAGTCGTCGCCGAAGAGGTCGGAGTCCGCGAGGACGGCGACGCGGCCGGCACCGTGCTCCACCACGGCGGCCAGCGGGGCCCCGGGCGAGGAGGCGGTCGACGCGGCCCGCGCGAGCACGTGTGCGGACGGGGGTACGTCGAGCGACCCGGCGCGGTAGAAGCACAGCTCGTGCACCCGGGCGAGGATGTCCGTGCCGGCGCGGCGCCCGTCCCGCGGCAGGTCGGCCAGCACCCAGTGCGGCGCGCCGTGGCGGTGGTGGACGTAGTCGCTGACCGTGTCGTTGACGATGCCCAGGCCGAAGCGCGCCAGCAGCGCGTCGAGGTTGCTCCCGTACTTGTCCTGCTCGGTCTCGCCCAGCACGACCAGCCCGCCGCCCTTGACGACGTGCGCCTCGATCGCGTCGAGCTCCTGCGGAGTGAAGACGGGTGCGCCGCCGGGCACGACCCGCTCCCAGCGGGGTTCGGACGGGTGCGCGATGACCAGCACGTCGGCGGTCGCGAGCGCCGCCTCGTCGAGCGGGCCGTCGTCGGCGGTGTGCGCGACCGTCGCCAGGTCGTGCGCGCGCAGCACCGCGGCGGCGTCCGCGAAGGACGAGTCGCCCGGGTGCGAGGGCTGGATCTGCGCCGCCACCTCGGGCCGGATCGTCCACGCCTCGCCGTGGGACTCGTCGAAGAGGACGCAGGCGACAGGCTCACGAGCGGGCATCGCCGGAGCCTACGCGCCGCGGGATCAGCTGTCGATGCCACTTTGAGTCGAATCTGCGCAAGAATCCGGCGCATGGACGAGACGGACCGCAAGATTCTGACGCTGCTCGTGGAGGACGGTCGCCGTACCTACGACGACATCGCCGGCCAGGTGTCGCTCAGCCCGCCGTCCGTGAAGCGGCGCGTGGACCGGTTGATCGCCGACGGGGCCCTGCGGGGCTTCACCGCCGTGCTCGACCACGCCGCCCTGGGCTGGGCCACCGAAGCGCTGATCGAGCTCTTCTTCGCGCCCGGTACGCAGCTCGAGGAGGTCGCCGTCACCCTCCGCGGCCACCCCGAGGTCGTCGAGGCCTGGAGCGTCACGGGGGAGGCCGACGCCATCGCGCGCGTGCGCACCCTCTCGAACGCCGACCTCGAGCGGCTCATCCGCGACCTACAGCGCGACGGCAGCGTCGTGCGCACGAGCTCGCAGGTCGTGCTGAGCGCACTGGTGGAGCGGCCGATCAGCGCCTGAGCCCGCCCAAAGCGATCGCGACTGGTCCAACCACCCTTGCCAACTGGTCCAACCAGTTGCTACCGTCCGTCGCTATGAGCGCCGCGCCCCGTGTCCCCGTCTCGGCCACCGTCTACGACGCCCTGCGCGCGGACATCCTCGGCGGACGGCTGCCGGTCGACGCGAGACTCCCCTCCGAGCGGACGCTCAGCGACGCGCACGCGGTGAACCGCCACGCCGTCCGGGAGGCGGTCAAGCGCCTGCAGCAGTCCGGGCTCGTGCAGGTCACGCAGGGCGGTGCCACGCGCGTGCGCGA
>JAOPZU010000593.1 GCA_025963955.1 Solirubrobacterales bacterium | reverse complement strand
GCGTGACGATCACCGCGGTGCGCGATGAGGAGGGGCGGCTGACGGGCTTTGCCAAGGTCACCCGCGACCTGACGGAGCGCAAGCAGGCGCAGGACGCGCTACAGGATGCCGTCGCCGAGCTGCGCCGGGCGAACGCAGAGCTGGACCGCTTTGCGTCGATCGCCGCTCACGACATGACCGATCCGCTGCGCACGATCTCGGGCTTTGCCGAGATCCTCCTCGAGTCAGACCCACCGCCCGAGAAGGCCAAGCAGTTCGCCGGGCTCATCCTCAGCAGCAGCACCCGCCTGTCGCGCATGCTTCAAGGCCTGCTCACCTATGCCCGCGCCGGCAGCCACACCGAACCCAGCGCGAACGTCGAGGTCGGCCCGACGATCCACGCGGTGCTCAGCGACCTGGGACGATCGATCACCGAGCGCGGTGCCGAGGTGACGGTCGGGGTACCCGACGGCACGACCGTGCTTGCCACCTCCAACGATGTGCAGACCGTCATGCAGAACCTGATCTCCAACGCCGTGAAGTTCGCGGACGCCGACCGGCCCCGGGTGAGGGTCACGGCCGATGCCGCCGAGGAGGGGGCGATCACCTTCACCGTCACGGACAACGGGAAGGGCATCCCGGAAGCCGACCAGAAGCGTATCTTCCGGGCCTTCGAACGCTCGGCCGGATCGGCGAACCTCAACGGCCACGGCCTCGGGTTGGCGATCTGTGAACGACTTGTGGTCCGCCACGGCGGGCGGATCGGCCTCGACAGCTCACACGACGGCACATCCTTCTGGTTCACCCTGCCCACCGTCGCGTCGGGAACGGGAACCCCTTCCAGCGCCGACCCCGACGGGCAGGGCTGAGGGTGCGCGTCTTCCTCTGTGACGACAACGAGCAGTACCGGCTCCTGGCGCGCATCGTGCTTGAGCCGATCTACGAGATCGTCGGCGAAGCCGGCGACGGCGTCGAGGCGATCGAGCTGGCGCCGGAGCTCGCGCCGGACGTGGTGCTGCTTGACCTGAACATGCCGCGCCTGAACGGCCACGAGGCGCTACCGCGCCTGCGTGAGCTCCTGCCGCACGCGCGGCTGCTTGTCCTGACCAGTGGCCAGGCCACGGATGAACGGGAACGGGCCCTGGCCGCCGGCGCCGACGGCTTTATCCTCAAGCCCGAGAGTGTGTACGCCCTGGTAGGCGAACTCGCAGCCGCGCTCGGCTAGCCGCTGCTCGATGCGTTGTCACGGTGAGCAAAGCCCCTTCATCGGCCCGGAGGCCCCGCTTGATCCGTGTACTGATCTGTGACGACGCTGCCGCTTTCTCGATCCTTGCCGAGCAATGGATCGACAGTTGCCCCGACCTGCAGGTCATCGGAATAGTGCACTCGGGTCCAGAGCTGCTGGCGGTGCTGGAGACGACCGCGCCCCACGTCATCGTCCTGGATCACCTCCTAGGAGAGATCGACTCAGCAGAGTTGACGCCCCTGATCCGCTCCCTGCAGGGCGAGGTCGGCATCGTCCTCATGTCCGGCATGCTGCCCGAGGTTCTGGCGGACCTGGCCGCCCGCGCCGGGACGGACGCGTTCATCAGCAAGGCGACCGGACCGGACGCGTTCTGCGACACCATCCGCCACGTCGGCAACCAGACGAACCGGGGGCAGCAGTAGCGCGCTCGTCCGCTGAGCCGCACAGCCATGGCAACGCGGGACGCGTCCCGGCCCGGGGGGTCTCGCTCGCCCTATGTGGCTGAAATCGCGACGGCGCTCGGCTTCTTCTGAGGCTCGAGCGTCGCCTCGCCCGGGGCCCGCAGCGCGACCGCGACGGCGGCGAGCCCGAGGATGACGACCGCCACCGTGAGAGACGTTCCGAGCCCGGTGATGAACGCGTCCTGTACGCCGGCGCTGAGCTCACGCCCCTGTGTGCCCAGGCCTTTTGCCACGTGCAAACCGGCGGCGGCGGACTCGTGCGTTGCGCTGATGGCGGCGGGCGGCAGCCCGGCGAGGCTCGGCAGGTGACTGATGTAGGACGAGCTGTAGGTCGATCCCATGATCGCGATGCCCAGTGACGCGCCGATCTCGCGGGTTGCGTCGTTGATCGCGGACGCGACACCCTGCTTGTCGGGGCCGAGCGACCCGGTGATGGCGGTGGTTCCGGTGGAACCGCTCAGTGCGATGCCCATGCCGGCGAAGATGACACCGAGAAGAAACAACGGGTAGCCGGACGTGGCGGTGATCTGCGCGAGGATGCCGAAGCTCAGCGCGAGCAGCAGCAGTCCGCTGACCATCACGATCCGCATCCCGAGGCGGGCCACGAGCCGTGGCGTCACGCGTGAGAGGGGCATGACGACGATGCCGACGGGAACCATCGCGAGGGCTGCTTTCAGCGGGCTGTAGCCGAGGATCAGCTGCAGGTACTGCAGGCCGACGAAGAAAAAGCCGAACAGCGCCAGGAACTGGACGGTGACGACGATCGCGCCGGCCCCTAGACCGCGAAGCTTGAGCAGCCGCGGGTCCAGGAGCGGGTTCGGGTGGCGCAGGGCGAACATCACGTAGGCGAAAAGTGAGATCGCTGTGACAGCGAACGCGGCGAAGACCTTGCCGTTGCCGTAGCTGCCGTCCGATCCCTCGATGATGCCGTAGACGAGGGTCCCGATCGCCAGCGCGAGGCACGCGCCGCTGACAAGGTCCAGTTCGCCGTGTTCGTCCTCGTGCGTGTTCGGCGCCAGCTTCAGCGCAGCAGCGCCCGCGAGCACGGCGATGATCGCGGAGAGGCGGAAGATCGACTGCCAACCCCACTGCTCCAGCAACAACCCGGCGGCGAGCAGGCCGAGGATCGAGCCGGCGGCGGCGAAGCCCGACCACGTCGCCACGCCGCGGGCGCGCTGATCGGGCGGGAACGCGGCGGTGATGGTGGCGAGCGTCCCGGGCATGATCATCGCGGCTCCGATGCCCATCCCGACGCGACAGGCGATCAGAAACGACGCGGATTGTGCGAAGGAGGCGGTCAGCGCGGCGGCGCCGAAGACGACGGTTCCGGCGACCAGGACGCTGCGGCGGCCGAGGCGGTCGCCGAGCGCGCCCAGCGGAAGCACCAGCGCCGCAA
The DNA here is from genome assembly GCA_025963955.1 of Solirubrobacterales bacterium. GTDB lineage: Bacteria > Actinomycetota > Thermoleophilia > Solirubrobacterales > Solirubrobacteraceae > Paraconexibacter. The sequence continues at coordinate 155 of JAOPZU010000593.1, read as the reverse complement.
GCGCGACGGTGTACGCATCAGCGATCCAGGTCAGATCGCTGGAGGATGCGTGCAGGTCGACGGCGAGGTTGGGAAGCGAGAGGTTCAGCGCAGAGACCGAGGCCACCACGAGCACCAGCGCCAAGCACATCGAGAACAGGATGCCGCCGTGCCCG
>JAOPZU010000565.1 GCA_025963955.1 Solirubrobacterales bacterium | reverse complement strand
ACCGGTCCCGCGCCCAGCCCGAGCTCGGCCAGGTAGTCGACCCGCGGCGCCGCGCTGCGCGCGCCGCAGTGCAGGCAGTAGCGCTGTCCCGCCCGCAGGGGGCCGCGGCAGGAGGAGCAGGTGGGGGGCGTGGGAGCAGGCACGAGGAGCGGGGTGGGTGCCGGCCGCGGACGGCACCGAAGCCAGACAATACGACTAATCCAGATCAGCTTAGTCATGTTTCAGCTAGGGTGGGGATCCGCACCCCGCGATCCGACCGTCGGAACGCGCTCAACAGAACCCCGCCAGAGGAGTCCCAGAACCATGCACGCCCCCCGTCGCGCGAGCCTCGCCCTCGTCGCCACCGGCCTCACGGCCCTCGCTGCGCCCTCCCTCGCGGCGGCCTCCCCGGCCGGCTTCCACTACACGGCCACCGCGGCCGCCAAGACGAAGGTCATCACGATCAGCGGCGCCACCGGCTCCGCCCCGCTCGTCGCCCAGCTCGCCAAGAAGTACGTGAAGCTCTATCCCGGGAAGATCAAGTTCAAGCTCGCCCAGGGCGGGGGCGAGGTGGGCATCGCCGACGCGGCGGCCGGCCGCGTCTCGATCGGCAACGCCGCCCGCGACCCGCGCGACAGCGATCCGAAGGGGCTGGTCTTCTACCCGATCGCCAAGGACTTCTTCTGCTTCGACACGAACCCGGCGAACAAGCTCCCGAACCTCTCGCTCCAGCAGGCCCAGGCGATCTGGACCGGGAAGGTCCGTGACTGGTCGGACGTCCCCGGCGCCACCGTCTCCGGCACGATCGACCTGATCGGCCGCACGTCGGCCTCCTCGCTCCCGCCCCTGGTCCAGTCGCTGCTGCTCGGCGGCTCGAGCATCTCGAGCCTCGCCGCGCTGAAGCCGTCGGACGGCCTCGTCGAGTCCTCGGTCGCGGCCGACCCCAACGCCATCGGCTACAACTCGGGCTACTACGCCTCCCAGAGGGACGTGCACGCCGTGTCCTTCGCCGGCGTCGGCTGCACCCTGCAGGGCGCGAAGTCCGGGCAGTACCCGGGCGTGCGCAACTACTACGAGGTGACGCGCGGGCCGGCCACGGGCGCGGCGAAGACGTTCATCACCTGGATCCAGAAGAGCAAGCCCGCGCAGAAGATCATCGCGGCGAACTACATCCCGCTCGGCTGAGCGGACGCGGGCCGGAGACGCGCGCATGTCCTCGTTCGCTGTTCGTCTGCGGCCCGCCGGTGGCCCCTGGACGGACCGGCAGGCCGCCTGGCGCCTCGGCGCCGTGGCCTGCCTGGTCCTGCTCATCATCGTGCTGATGGTGGTCTTCGTCGCCGTACGCGCGTGGCCGACGCTGCAGCACAACGGCGGCCTTGCCTGGCTCGGACACGGCGGCGACGTCGACCGCCAGGTCAACGGGATGATCACGACGTCCCGGACCCCGCCGGCCACGGCCTACCACCTGAAGGCGTGGCCGCTGGTCTACGGGACGCTGCTGACGACGCTCGTCGCGGTCGCCGTCGGGCTGGTCTTCGCCGTCTTCAGCGCGATCTTCATCGTCGAGTTCGCGCCACGGCGGCTGCGCACGGTCGTCGTCCCCGCGGTGCGCCTGCTCGCCGCCGTGCCCTCGGTGATCTACGGGCTGATCGGCATCCTCGTCCTCGCGCCGTTCGTCGGGCGCCACCTCATCACGCCTGAGCGGCGCGCGTCGGTCCAGTTCATCGTGCAGCTCGACGGCACCGGCGTGCTGGTCGCGGTCGTGATCCTCACGGTGATGATCACGCCGATCATGATCGCCATCATCGTGGACGCGCTGATCGCGATCCCGTCCGGCTGGCGGGAGGGGGCGAGCGCCCTCGGCGCCAACCGCTGGGAGGCGATCTGGGGGGTGTCCGTCCGCGCGGCGCGCCCGGCGATCGTGGCGGCCGCGGTCCTTGCGACCGCCCGCGCGCTCGGCGAGGCCGTGATGATCTCGATGGTCTCCGGCTCCCGCGGGTTCTCCCCGAAGCCGCAGGACGGCGTGACCTTCCTCTTCGAGCCGATCCGGTCGCTCGCCGCGAGCATGGTCGAGAACGTCGACGCCATCAACGCGCCCGCGATCCGCTCGACCGTCTACGCCTTCGCGCTGCTGCTGCTGCTCTCGAGCCTCGTGCTGTCGATCGGCGGCTACGTCGCGAAGCTGCCGATGCGCCGCCAGGGGATCCGGATCTAGATGGTGACCCCGGTCCTCGATCGTCCGCCCGCGGGCGCCGCGCCGTCCCCGCTGCGGCCGAAGCCCAAGCGCGACTCCCCGCGCGACTGGCGCTGGAGCCACCGGCTCGCGTTCGCGGCCGCCTGGGGCTGCGGGCTCGCGCTGTGCGCGGTCGCCGCGGCGATCGTCGGCTACATGGGCTACCGCGGCCTGCAGTACCTCGACCTCGGCCTGCTCACGAGCCGCCCCGAGGCGAGCCTGAAGCAGGACGAGGCCGGCGGCATCCTGGATCCGGTTCTCGGGACGCTGCTGCTGACCGTCCTCGGTATCGGCATCGCCACGCCGCTCGGCGTCGTGTCCGCCGTGTGGCTCGTCGAGTACGGCAAGCCCAGGGCCCTGGCCCGCGCGGTCGAGTCCGGCATCGAGGTCGTCGCCGGCACGCCGGACATCGTCATCGCGATCTTCGGCCTGGCCATCTTCCAGCAGAGCATCTTCGCGCCGCTGTCCTTCACCGCCTCCGGCGGTGGCGTCTTCGGCCGGTCGTTCCTGGCGGCCGGGACCATGATGTCGCTCATCGCGCTGCCGCTGATCTTCGGTGCCACGCGCGAGGGGCTGCTGGCCGTCGGCGCGCTCACCCGGGAGGCCTCTTGGGCCCTCGGGAAGACCCGCATCTGCACCGTCCGCGAGGTCCTGCTGCCGCAGGTGCGACCGAACATCGCCACGGGGGCCGCGCTCGGCATGGGCCGCATAGTGGGGGACACGGCGATCGTCGTCGTCCTGCTCGGCGCCACGCTGCAGATCGAGCCGCAGGACGGGATCCCCGGGATCGGCCTGCTCCGCGGCACCGGCTCGACGCTCACGAGCTACGTCTACGGCGCCTCGCCCGCGGGTGAGGGCAACGCCCCGCAGAAGGCCTACGCCGCCGCCTTCGTCCTGCTGCTCATCGTCCTGCTGCTCAACGCTGCCGTCGACGCGATCGCACGGCGCTCCTCCCGGAAGGCCAGCTGATGGAAGACACCCGAGACCTCGGTCCCGCCGACCCGTTCCTCGACCGGTCCGTGCCCTCGCTCGCGCCCCCGGTGCGCCGGCTGCGTCCGGACCGTCGCCCCGTCCCGGTCCCCGTGAAGCCGGAGGACGACCCGCTGATCCCGGTCCGCGACGCCGCCGCCGGCCCCGAGCGGATGCGCGTGGAGAACCTGACGATCCGCTACGGCGGCGAGGCGGCGGTCAAGGACGTCTCGCTGTCGATCCACCAGGGTCAGGTGCTCGCCCTGATCGGCCCGTCCGGCTGCGGCAAGACGACGTTGCTGCGCACGCTCAACCGCCTGACGGAGACGACGACGAGCGCGACGCGGGAGGGCGACGTCCTGCTCGACGGCGAGGAGATCGAGCAGATCTCCGTGACCGCGCTGCGCCGCCGGATCGCGATGGTCTTCCAGCAGCCGAACCCGTTCCCGATGTCCATCTTCGACAACGTCGCCTACGCCATCCGGGTGCAGAACGCCAAGCGCCCGGGACGTCGCGAGATCGAGCACCAGGTCGTGGATGCGCTACGCCGGGCCGGACTCCACGACGAGCTCGCGGGGGACCTGGACCGGCCCGCGCTACGGCTCTCGGGCGGGCAGCAGCAGCGCCTGTGCATCGCCCGCGCGATCGCGACGAAGCCCGAGGTCCTGCTCATGGACGAGCCGTGCTCGGCGCTCGACCCGAAGTCCTCGGCGATCATCGAGGACCTCATCGCCGAGCTCCGGCGCGAGCTCGCGGTGGTCATCGTGACCCACAACCTCGCCCAGGCGCATCGCGTCGCGGACAAGGTCGCCTTCATGTACCTGGGCGACCTCGTGGAGTACGGCGACGTGGACCAGGTCTTCGGCGCGCCGCGGGCGCAGCGCACGCGGGACTACGTCGAGGGGGCGTTCGGGTGAGGCGCGCCGCCGCGCTGGGCGTCGGGAGCGCGGCCGTGCTGCTCGCCGGCGGTGTCGCCGGCTGCACGACGACGGCCGAGCAGAGCGCGAAGGTCGCGGCCGAGGGCAGCCACCTCATCCGGGCCCGCGCGAATCTGCGCATCGCGAAGGACAATCCGGCGGTCCGCGTCCGCCGCGCCGCCGTCATCGCGACGAGCGCCGGCACCGCGGCGGCCGTGGAGCTCCGGGCCGCGCGCCGGACGAGGGCCGAAGCCGATCTGCCGCTGCTCATCGACGTCCGCGACGCCGCCGGACGGAGCGTCTACCGTAACGACGCGGCGGGGCTGCAGCCCTCGCTCCAGCGCGTCGGGCTCGTGCGGCCGGGCCGGTCGACATGGTGGGTCAGCGACCAGGTCGCCGCGACGGGCACGCCGAAGCGGATCGCCGTCCGCGTCGGGACCGGCCGCGCCGTGGCGACGGCGCCCCGCGTCGGCCTCTCGAAGGTCCACTTCGCGCGCGACGCCGGCGGCCGCTACCTCACCGGCATCGTCCGCAACCACGCGGGCGCGCCGCTGCGCGAGGTCCCGATCTTCGCGGTCGCCCTGCGCGGGCGCCGCATCGTCGCCGCCGGCCGGGCGCTCGTGCCGAAGCTGCCCGCAAGGCCCGGTCCGAAGCCGGTCCGCTTCCGCCTCTACTTCGTCGGACCGACCGCCGGCGCCCGCGTCGAGCTGTCCGTCGCCCCGTCCCTGCCCGTCAAGGAGAAGACCCCGTGATCGCCGACCCGACCATCGAGCTCTACGGGACCGACGGCGAGCCGTGCGTCGGCTGCCGCGCGCCGCTCACCGGCAGCCAGCGCTACTGCCTGCACTGCGGGACGCGGCGGCCGCAGGCCCGCGCCGAGTTCCTCGACATCCTGGCGGCGGACGCGCGCGAGTTCGGCCTGGTCGGTCCGGGCCAGGAGCCGGCGGGCCACGGCGGACCGCCCGGCCCACCGGTGCCCGTCGGGGTCCCGGCCGGCGGCGCGGAGGCGTGGCTCCGTGCCCGCCAACCCTTCCTGGCCCTCGGCGGGCTGCTGCTCGTGACGCTGCTGATCGGCCTGCTCGTCGGTCACTGGGCGACCGCCGACCCGTCCGCGGGGGTGGTCGCCGCGCCGGCCCCGCAGGTCATCCGCATCCA
>JAOPZU010000561.1 GCA_025963955.1 Solirubrobacterales bacterium | reverse complement strand
GACCTCTGTCGCCTGGGGCGGCAGCGCGAAGCGCCGCTGGGCGTGGTCGGAGCGCTCGCTCACGACGCCGGAGCCAGCGCGGGCCACCACGGCAGCAGGCGGACGCGGGCCTCGGCCGCCAGCGCGTGCTCCTCCAGCGGTGGCGCGTCGACGCTCCCGCCGGCCAGCGCCTCCAGCGTTGCGACAAGGCCGCGCGTCAGCGCCTGGAGGTCGTAGCCTCCCTCCAGCACCACCCCGACCGGGGCGTCCAGCTCGGCGCCCGCGTCCCGCAGCGCCGCCGCCATCCGGGCGTAGCCCGCGTCCGTGACGGCGCAGTCCGCCAGCGGATCGTCGGCGTGCGCGTCGAAGCCCGCGCTGATGAGGATCAGGCCGGGGTCGAAGGACCGCAGCAGCGGGACGATCACGTGCTCCACCAGGGAGCAGAAGGTCTCGTCCCCCGAACCCCCTGGTACCGGCAGGTTGACCGTGAAGCCGGCTCCCTCCCCTGAGCCGACGTCCTCCGCGGGCCCCGTTCCCGGGTACAGCGGCGACTCGTGGATCGAGCAGAAGAGGACCCCCGGATCGGCGTGGAGGATGTCGTTCGTCCCGTTGCCGTGATGCACGTCCCAGTCGATCACGGCGACGCGCACCCCGTGGGCGTCCACTCCGTGGCGCGCGGCGACGGCGACGGCGTTCAGCAGGCAGAAGCCCATCGCCTGGGCTGCCTCGGCGTGATGGCCGGGCGGACGATGCAGCGAGGCCCCGAACGGCGTCCCGCCCGCAAGCAGCGCGTCCACCAGCGCACACGCGCCGCCCGCCGCGTGCTCGGCGGCTGACAGCGAGTCCGCCGAGGTCACGGTGTCCCCGTCGATCCAGCCGCCGCCGTCCGCGCAGAGCGTGCGCAGGGCGTCGACGTACGCCGCGGGATGCACGGCCTCCAGCGTCGCGGCTGCCACCACAGGGGACTCGCGGACCTCGTACCCGAGCCAGTCGCGTGCGGCGAGCGTCTCGTCGATCGCCTGCAGGCGCGCCGCACGTTCAGGATGCCCGGTTCCCGTGTCGTGGCGCAACGACGAGGGGTGGCGGAAGAGGACACCGGGAGTCACGTCACTACGCTACCGCCATCGCTGCTCCGGCCGACACCACACTCACCACCGACGTGGCCGTCATCGGGGCCGGCGGGGCGGGCCTCTACGCCGCCCTCACCGCGGCCCGCGAGGGGGCGCACGTCGTGCTCGTCGCGGCCACCCCGCTGGCCGAGACCGCGAGCTACTGGGCGCAGGGCGGGCTGGCCGCCGCCCTGGCGGTCGACGACTCGCCGGACATCCACCGCGCGGACACCGAGACCGCCGGCCGCGGAGCGGTGCGGCGCAGCGCGGCGAACGTCCTGGTCCGCGAGGCGCCGCACGCCGTCGACGACCTCGCCCAGCTCGGCGTCCGCTTCGACGCGGACCGCCGCGGGCGCCTGGCCCTCAGCCTCGAGGGCGGTCACTCCCGCCGCCGGGTCGCGCACGCCGGCGGCTCCGCGACCGGCCGCCGGGTCGTGCGGCAGTTGAGCGCCGTCGTCGCCGAGGATCCCCGCATCACCGTCCTGGAGCCGGCGCGCGCCGCCGCGATCTGGACGAGCGACGGGCGCTGCGTCGGGACGGTTCTGGAGGACGGCCGCGTCATCCGCGCCCGCGCGACGATCCTCGCGACCGGCGGTGCCGCCGCGATGTGGGCGCGCACCACGAACCCGCCCGGCTCACTGGGCATCGGGATGCTGCTCGCACACGACGCGGGGGCCGCCCTGGCGGACCTGGAGTTCGTCCAGTTCCACCCGACCGCCGTCACCGGCATCCCGGGCCGCGAGGGCTTCCTCGTCACCGAGGCCATCCGCGGCGAGGGCGCGACGCTGCACGATGCGTCGGGCGAGCGTTTCGTCGAGGAGCTCGCGCCCCGCGACGAGGTCTCCCGCGTCGTCTACGCGACGATGCATGCGCAGGGCACGAGCCACGTCGACCTCGACATGACCGCGATCGACATGGCGAAGTTCCCGAACGTCGTGGACGCGCTGCGCGAGTCCGGCCTGGACCCCGCCACGACCCGCATCCCCGTCGCGCCCGCCGCGCACTACGTGATGGGCGGCGTCGTCGCTGACCTGGACGGCGCCACCAGCGTTCCGGGCCTCTACGCCGTCGGCGAATCCTCGTGCACGGGCCTGCACGGCGCGAACCGCCTCGCGTCCAACTCGCTCAGCGAATGCTTCGTGTGGGGGCGGCGCGCCGCCCTCGCCGGGTTGAAGGAGGTCGAGACGGTCGGCCCCGTCGCGGCGCCGCCTACGGCGTCCCCGATCGTCCGCCCGTCCCGCGCCACGCAGGAGGCGCTGTGGACGAACGCGGGCATCGAGCGCACCCGCGAGGGCCTCGAGCGGCTGCTGGACGACCCCCACCCACTGGCGCGGCTCGTCGCGCGCTGTGCTTTGCTGCGCGAGGAGACGCGCGGCTCGCACCGGCGGGCGGACTTCCCGGAGCTGGATCACGCGCTCGACGGTCGCCACGCGATCGTCCGCGGTGAGCTGGAGCCGGTCTCCGAACCCTGGAGCTGACGTCCTCCCGCCCCGACGGTGGCGTGTGATGGCGGTCACACGACTTAACGTCAGCGCAACACGCCGGTCGCCTGTGCCTTCACAACGGAGCTCTTTACTGGTCGATGGGACCACCTTGGCGGGGGGCCACGGAGAGAGAATCCAAGAAGGAGGGTCACTCCATGTATCAGTTCAGTCGCGCGATCTACCGAGAGCTGGCGAAGGACATCGCCGACCCCCACGGCACCGGACGAGGAGGCCACGAGGCCGTCCTGCGTGCGTGCGAGGCGACCATGGACCGCCTGTCGACCGACCGGCACTACTTCGCCAAGCCGGCCCGGACCCTGTTCACGGACATCCGGCCGTATCTCCCGATGCAGGCACAGGCCCGCGCCTGGCTCGTGGTACAGCGGTACGTCGCCTGCGCGGAGGAGTGGCTGGCGCGCCAGCCCCGCCACGGTGTCGACGCCAACGGACAACCGCTGCAGTGCCGGGCGACCACCCGCCGCGGGACGCCGTGCCAGCGCGAGCCGCTCGCCCGCAACGGGTACTGCCCCTCGCACCAGCACCTCGCAGAGACGGAGACCTGCGAGGTCACGGCCCTCGCGGCCTGAGTCCTCACCGAGACACGCGCGCCGGCGACTACGCTGGCGCGCGAGATGCTGCTCGGAGTCGACGTCGGCGGGACCTTCACGGACGCGGTACTGGTGGCCGGCGGCCGGGTCTGGACCGCGAAGGCGCCGAGCACGCCGGAGGATCAGTCGGCCGGCGTGCTCGCCGCGATCGAGGCGGTGCTGGCAGCGGCCGGGGACGACGCGACCGCGGGCGCCGTCACGA
>JAOPZU010000551.1 GCA_025963955.1 Solirubrobacterales bacterium | reverse complement strand
GCCGCGGTCGCCGCCGGCGTTCCCGGCGCGCGGGCCGGCAGCAGCACCGAGAAGGTGCTGCCGCTGCCGAGCGCGCTGCTCAGCGTGAGCTTCCCGCCGAGCAGCCGGACGAGGTCCCGGCTGATCGACAGCCCGAGTCCGGTACCGCCGTAGCGGCGCGCGGTCGATCCGTCGACCTGGGCGAAGGGCTCGAAGACGGTCTGCTGGTCCTCCGGCGCGATCCCGATGCCCGTGTCGGTGACGCTGATGCAGACCACCGGCCCGCCCCCGTCGGAGGGGCTGGCGTCCGGTCCCCAGCCGTCGGTGGCCGCGGACAGGCGGAGCGTCACTCGACCCCGCTCGGTGAACTTCAGCGCGTTGGAGAGCAGGTTCGTCAGGATCTGCCGCAGCCGCAGCGCGTCCGTGCTGATCGTCGCGGGCAGGTCGTCCTCGACGACCACGGCGAAGACGACGCCCTGAGCCTCCGCGATCGGGCCGAAGTTGTGCTGCAGCGTGCTCGCGAACGCACCGAGGGCCAGCGGCTCCGGGTTGATCTGCACGGTGTTCGACTCGACCTTCGCGACGTCGAGGACGTCGTTGAGCAGCTGCAGGAGCTCGGTGCCCGAGGAGCGGATGACGCTCGCGTACTGCACCTGGCGCTCGGTCAGGTTGCCGTCGGTGTTGTCCGCGAGCTGCTCGGCGAGGATGAGCACGCTGTTGAGCGGCGTGCGCAGCTCGTGCGACATGTTCGCGATGAACTCCGACTTGTACCGCGAGCTCGTCGACAGCTCGTTCGCGGAGGCCTCGACGAGGCGCTTGGCGGCCTCCACCTCCTGGAAGCGGCGCTCGACCTCGTCGTTCTTCTCCGCCATGAGCACGGCCTGGGACTGCGCCTGCTCCAGGAGCCGATCGGTGACGGAGGAGGCGTCGACGGTGTTCAGCACGAGCCCGATGCTCTCCGCGAGCTGGTCCAGGAGCTCGCGGTGGATCGGGCTGAAGACGGCGAAGGACGCCAGCTCGATGACGGCGCGGACCGAGCCCTCGAACAGGATCGGCAGCACGAGGATGGTCAGGGGCGGCGCCTCGCCCAGGCCGGAGGCGATGCGCACGTAGTCGCTGGGGACGCTCGTCAGCAGGATCGCCTCCCGCTCCAGCGCGCACTGTCCCACCAGGCCCTCGCCGAGCCGGAAGGATGGCGCGACGTGCTTGCGCTCGTTGAAGCCGTACCCGGCCTGGAAGCGCAGCAGCGGCCCGTCCTCGTCGCCCAGCACGTAGAAGACGCCGTGCTGCGCGGAGACCAGGGGCGCGAGCTCGGAGAGGATCATGTTCGACACCGTCGCGAGGTCGCGCTGGCCCTGGAGCATGCGCGTGAAGCGCTCGAGGTTCGTCTTCAGCCAGTCCTGCTCGGTGTTCTGGCGCATCGTCTCGCGCAGGTTCCCGATCATCAGGTTGAGCTTGTCCTTCAGGACGGCGACCTCGCCGCTGGCGGCGACGGTGACCTCCCGCGTCAGGTCGCCCTCGGTGACCGCGGTCGCCACGTCGGCGATCGCCCGCACCTGGTTCGTCAGGTTGGCCGCGAGCTGGTTGACGTCGTCCGTCAGGTTCTTCCAGACGCCGGCGACCTCCTCGGACTGCGCCTGGCCGCCGAGCTTGCCCTCGATGCCGACCTCGCGCGCCACGCGCGTGACCTCGCCGGCGAAGCGGTTGAGCTGGTCGACCATCGCGTTGACGGTGTTCTTCAGTTCCAGGAACTCGCCGCGCACGTCCGCGGTGATCTTCTTCGACAGGTCGCCGTTGGCCACCGCGGTGGTGACCTCGGCGATGTCGCGGACCTGGCCCGTGAGGTTGCCGGCCATCAGGTTCACGTCGTCCGTCAGGTCCCGCCAGACCCCGCCGACCTCGACGCTGTGGGCCGCGGCCTGACCGAGCTTGCCCTCCGTGCCGACCTCGCGCGCGACGCGGGCGATCTCCGAGACGAAGCCGTTGAGCTGGTCGACCATGCCGTTGATGGTCTCCTTGAGTTCGAGCATCTCGCCCCGCACGTCCACGGCGACCTTCTTCGACAGGTCGCCGCCGGCGACCGCCCCGATGACGCGCTGCATCTCCGTGCTCGGGCGCACGAGGTCGTCGATGAGGCTGTTGACCGACTCCAGGCAGCCGGTCCAGACCTGCTCCGTGCCGTGGAAGGAGACGCGCTGGGAGAGCCGTCCCTCCTTGCCCACCACGCGGCTGACCCGCTCCAGCTCGACGCACAGCGCCTGGTTGGAGGCGAGGACCGCGTTGAGGCTGTCGGCGACCTTGCCCGCCACGCCGTCCCAGTGCAACGGCATGCGCGCGTCGAAGTCCCCGGCCCGCGAGCGGGCGATGACCTCGAGCAGGATCTCGGCCTCGCCCTGCTTGATCCGGCCGGACTGCTTCGACGACATGCGGGGGCTCCTCGGTTCTGGCGCGGCTGACGGCCAAGAGGTCGCTGGTCCCTGTTGTCGGCCATAACCGCCCGACTCTCAAGGGCGACGGGAGAATCCGCGCGACGCTGAGAGGTTCGCGGGCCTGCCGGGCCGTCGCTCAGACGCCCGACTTGGCCGCGTTGCGGCCGGCCTTCACGCGGTCGGTGGCGCTCAGGAGGACCTTGCGCAGGCGCACGTTCTCCGGGGTCACCTCGACGCACTCGTCCGGGCGGATGAACTCGAGGGCCTGGTCGAGCGACAACCGCAGCGCCGGCACGATGTTGACCATCTCGTCCGCGTTGGCCGAGCGGATGTTCGTCTGCTTCTTCTCGCGCACGGCGTTGACGTCGAGGTCGTCCGCGCGGGCGTTGGAGCCGACGATCATGCCCTCGTACACGTCCTCGCCCGGACCGACGAAGAGGGCGCCGCGCTCCTGCATGCGCATGATCGCGAAGGACGCGGTCTTGCCCGAGCGGTCGGAGACGAGCGAGCCCTGGGCCCGGGTCTTGATGTCGCCCTGCCACGGCTCGTAGCGCTCGAAGACCGAGTGCATGATCCCGGAGCCGCGGGTCTCGGTCATGAACTCGGTGCGGAAGCCGATGAGGCCACGGGCGGGGACGAGGTACTCCAGGCGGACCCAGCCCGTGCCGTGGTTGATCATCTGCTCCATGCGGCCCTTGCGCAGCGCCATGAGCTGCGTGACGGTGCCCAGGAAGTCCTCCGGGACGTCGATGGCCATCCGCTCGATCGGCTCGTGGAGCTTGCCGTCGATGGTCTGGGTGACGACCCGCGGCTTGCCGACGGTCAGCTCGAAGCCCTCGCGGCGCATGCTCTCGACCAGGACGCCGAGCTGCAGCTCGCCGCGGCCCTGGACCTCCCACGTGTCCGGGCGCTCGGTCTCCAGCACGCGGATCGACACGTTGCCGACGAGCTCGGCCTGCAGCCGGTCGGAGACCTGGCGGGCGGTGAGCTTCGTGCCGACCTTGCCGGCCAGCGGGCTCGTGTTGATGCCGATCGTCATGCCGAGCGCGGGCTCGTCGATGGAGACGGGCGGCAGCGGCTTGGGGTCTTCGGGATCGGCGATCGTGTCGCCGATCGTGATCTCCGGGAAGCCGGCCAGGGCGATGATGTCGCCGGGTCCGGCGGTCGCCGCGGCGACGCGGGTCATGCCCTCGGTGAGGTACAGCTCGGCGACGCGGACCTTGTGGATCTCGTCCGACTCGTGGCGGCACCACGCGACGGTCTGCCCCTTGCTGATCTCGCCGTTGTGCACGCGGCAGAGGGCCAGGCGGCCGAGGTAGGCCGAGGCGTCGAGGTTGGTCACGAGCGCCTGCAGCCCGTGGCCCTCGGTGTACGTCGGCGCCGGGACGGTCGAGACCAGGACGTCCAGCAGCGGCTTGAGGTCGGTGCCGTCGACGCCCTGCTCGAGCGACGCGAGGCCGGCCCGGGCGTTCGTGTAGACGATCGGGAACTCGATCTGGGTCTCGTTGGCGTCCAGGTCGATGAACAGCTGGTAGACCTCGTCCACGACCTCGCTGATGCGGGCGTCCGGGCGGTCGACCTTGTTGATGACGAGGATGACCGGGAGCTCCGCCTCCAGCGCCTTGCGCAGGACGAAGCGCGTCTGGGGCAGCGGGCCCTCGGAGCTGTCGACGAGCAGGACCACGCCGTCGACCATCGTCAGGCCGCGCTCGACCTCGCCACCGAAGTCCGCATGGCCGGGGGTGTCGATGAGGTTGATCTTGACCTCTTCCTGCCCGGGCGCGGTGTAGCGGATGGCCGCGTTCTTGGCCAGGATCGTGATGCCGCGCTCGCGCTCCTGGTCCATGGAGTCCATGACGCGGTCGGTCACCTCCTCGTGGTCGGAGAAGGTGCCGGACTGCCGGAGCAGCGCGTCGACGAGGGTCGTCTTGCCGTGGTCGACGTGGGCGATGATGGCGACGTTGCGAAGGTTCTGACGGGCAGGCATTGCCTCTACGGTACGACAGAGGTGCTCCCGACCGGCTTCCCGTCGGGGTCGCTCCGGGCGGGCGCGGGGACCGCCGGTCACCGGCCGCCTCGTGCGTTTCGCCACGACCGGGGTGGCGCGGGCGCGCGTGATCTGGGCAGGATGGGCCATGGCCACCCCCACTGATGTTGACGTCGTCGTCGTCGGAGCCGGGTTCGCCGGCCTGTACGCGACCCACCGCTTCCGCAACCTCCTGGGCCTGCGGGTGCAGTCCTTCGAAGCGGGCTCCGGGCCGGGAGGCACGTGGTACTGGAACCGCTACCCGGGCGCGCGCTGCGACTTCGAGAGCGTCCACTACTCCTACTCGTTCGACGAGGAGCTGCAGCGCGAGTGGAAGTGGAGCGAGCGCTTCTCCGCGCAGCCGGAGATCCTGCGCTACCTCGAGCACGTGGCCGACCGCTTCGACCTGCGCCGCAGCTACGCCTTCGACACGCGCGTGGTCTCGCTGGAGTGGGACGACGCGGCGGCGTGCTGGCGGGTCGGCACGGACACCGGCCGCACGCTGAGCGCGCGCTTCGTCATCTCGGCGGCCGGCAACGTGTCCGTGCCGAAGGAGAACGAGTTCCCGGGGCAGGAGACGTTCGCGGGCGAGGTGTACCGCACGAGCGCGTGGCCCCACGAGGGCGTTGATCTGACCGGCAAGCGGGTCGCCGTGATCGGCACGGGCGCGACGGGCATCCAGCTCATCCCTGTCATCGCCGAGCAGGCTGCGCAGGTGACGGTGTTCCAGCGCACGCCGAACTTCGCCTGCCCGCTGGGCAACCGCCCGAACGACCCGGAGGAGTACGAGCGGGAGATCGCCGACTACCCCGCGCTGCGCGAGGCCTCGCGCAACAACTTCCTCGGTGCCCCCTACCCGCCCGCGGAGCCGTCGGCGCTGGCCGCCTCGCCCGAGGAGCGGCGCCAGGTCTACGACCGCTTCTACGAGGGCGGCGGCTTCCGGATGGTCATCTCGACCTACGGCGACCTCCTGTTCAGCAAGGAGGCGAACGACACGGTCTCCGAGTACATCCGCGAGCAGATCCGCGGCCGCGTGCAGGACCCGGCGACGGCCGAGATGCTGTGCCCCACGGATCACCCGTACGCCACCAAGCGCGCGCCGTTCGAGACGAACTACTACGAGGCCTTCAACCGCGACAACGTCACGCTCGTCGACGCACGGACCGCGCCCATCGAGGCGATCACCCCGACGGGCGTGCGCACCGCCTCCGAGGCGTACGAGGCCGACGTCATCGTCCTGGCAACGGGCTTCGACGCCTTCACCGGCTCGCTCATGAACATGGGGATCACGGGCCGCGACGGGCGCTCGCTGCGGGAGCACTGGGCCGCCGGCCCGCGCACCTACCTCGGGATCGGCGTGCACGGGTTCCCGAACCTCTTCACGATCACCGGCCCGCAGAGCGCCGTGGCGCTCTACAACAACCCGCTCGCCATCGAGGACCACGTCGAGTTCGCGGCGGACGCGGTGAAGGTGCTGCTCGACCGCGGCGCGAGCACCTTCGAGCCCTCCGCCGAGAGCGAGGCGCAGTGGAAGGAGCTCGTGGACGGGATCGCGAACATGACGCTCCTGCCGCAGGCGAACTCCTGGTACATGGGCGCGAACATCCCGGGCAAGCCGCGCACCGTCCTCTTCTTCGCCGGGGGCGCGCCGCTGTACCGCGCGATCTGCGCGGAGGTCGAGGCGACGGGCTACGGCGGCTTCGCCGTCGACGGCCAGGCCGCGCCCGTCCCGAACACCGTGACGCTGGACCCCGGCGTCGCGATCGTCCTCGGCGCCATGCTCACGCAGGGCGCCCGCCCGCTGGAGGAGCTGAGCGTCGAGGAGGCCCGCGAGGCGCTCGAGGGCTTCACGATGCTGCAGCTCCCGCCGCGCGACGCGGTCAAGGTGAGCACCACGACCTTCCCGGCGGGCGACGGGAGCGAGCGCGAGGCGCGCATCTACATCCCGGCGGCGACGGACGAGCGCCCGCTGCCGGTGCTCGTCTTCTTCCACGCCGGAGGCTGGATCGGCGGGTCGCTCGACATGGCGCACGAGCCGTGCACCGCCCTGGCGGAGGACCTGGGCGCGATCGTCGTCGCGCCGAGCTACCGCCTCGCGCCCGAGGACCCGTTCCCGGCGGCCACCGACGACACCTTCGCCGCGCTGCGCTGGGTGGCCGACACCATCGCCGAGCACGGCGGCGACCCGTCCCGCATCGCGGTGGCCGGCGAGAGCGCCGGGGGCAACCTCGCCGCGGTCGCCGCCCAACGGGCTCGTGACGAGCACGGCCCGGACCTCGTGGCCCAGGTGCTGATCTACCCGCCGATCGACCCGGACGCCGACACCCCGTCGCGCCGGCAGTACGCGGCCGGGCCGATCCTCAGCACGGCGGCCGTGGAGAACATGTGGACGGCCTACCTCGGCGATCCGGCCCATCGCTCCTCGCCGCTGGCCGCGCCGAGTAAGGCCGGGTCCCTTGCGGGTCTGCCGCCCGCGCTCGTCCTCACCGTCGAGGCTGACCTCAACCGGGACGAGGCCGAGGACTACGGCGCCGCGCTCACCGCGGCGGGCGTCCCGACCCAGGTCGTCCGGATCGACGGGCTCGTCCACGCCTCGCTGAACATGTCGGCCTACGTGCCCAAGAGCCGCGAGCTGTACGAGGCGATCGGCACGTTCCTGACGCCGGTCTTCGGGACGGTCCCGCCCGAGCCGGGCGGCGTCGGGCGGGTGGCGGTTGGGACGGACGCGGGGTGAGGGGCGGCCGATTGCTTGAACCGCCGTGGCGCGCGGGTAAGGGAGCGGCATGAGCGACAGGATCTGGTTCATCACGGGCACCTCCCGCGGCTTCGGCCGGGAGTGGGCGCAGGCCGCCCTGGAACGGGGCGACCGCGTCGCCGCGACGGCTCGCGACACGGGCAGCCTCGACGCGCTCGTGGCGGCGCACGGCGACGCGGTCCTGCCGATCGCGCTCGACGTCACCGATCGCGCGGCGGCCTTCGCGGCCGTCGCGCGGGCGCACGAGCACTTCGGCGGCCTCGACATCGTCGTCAACAACGCGGGCTACGGGCAGTTCGGCATGGTCGAGGAGCTCAGCGAGGCCGAGTGCCGCGACCAGATCGAGACGAACCTCTTCGGCGCCCTCTGGATCACGCAGGCGGCGCTCCCGTTCCTGCGCGCCCAGGGCAGCGGCCACCTCCTGCAGGTCTCCTCCATCGGCGGGATCTCGGCCTTCCCGACCGTCGGCATCTACCACGCCTCCAAGTGGGCGCTGGAGGGCATCAGCCAGGCCCTGGCCCAGGAGGTCAAGGGCTTCGGCATCCACGTCACGCTCATCGAGCCGGGCGGCTACGCGACGGACTGGGGCGGCGCGTCGGCCCGCCACGCCACCCCGATCGACGCCTACGACGGCGTTCGGGAGGCCGCCGCCGACCGGCCGAGCCGCCGCGGCACCCCGGGCGATCCCCGCGCCACCCGCGAGGCGATCCTCAAGATCGTCGACGCCGACGAGCCGCCGCTGCGCGTCTTCCTCGGCGAGGCCCCGCTCGGCATCGCGACCGCCGACTACGAGTCACGCCTGGCCGAGTGGAACGCCTGGCAGGAGGTGGCGGTCAGGGCGCACGGCGGGGGAAGCGGGGGCTGAGCGCGGTCAGGTCCCCGCGGGGCCGGGGGCGACCGCCCCCGCTGCCGCCGCGGGTTCGGTCAAGCCGAACAGCGCGGCCCAGTTCTCGAGCTCGTCCTCGCTGCCCGTCATCAGCTGCACGCCGAAGTCGTCGCAGCCGGCTTCCTCAAGCCGCGCGAGCTGCGCGGAGAGCTCCTCTCGCGTGCCGGTGAAGGTCATCGCGCGGATGAGCTCGCCCGCGATGAACGGCACCTCCTCCTCGCGCAGGGCGACGAGGTGGCGACGGTGCAGCTCGAGGTACCGGGCGTCCGCCGGCTCGTAGGCCTCGTAGACCCGGCGGTAGGCGTCGGCCGCCTGCTGCAGCTCCGGAGGCAGCTCGAAGTCGAGCGATCCCTCCATGAGGTTGTGGAAGAAGACCGCGACCAGCGGACCCGCTTGGGCCAGCGCCCGCGCCGAGTCCGCCGGCTCGTCATCGGCGAGGATGCACCCGGGCGACAGGATCGACTTCGGGAGCGACGCCCGCTCGCGGCCCATGGCGTCACACGTCTGGTCGATGCCGTGGAGGTACTGGAGCGCGTAGTCGATCCCGGGCGCGAACGCCATCCACCCGTCGCTCTTGCCGACGGTCAGCCGCATGGACTTCGGCCCCATGCCGCTGACGAAGATGCGCCCCTCGGGGTCGGGCCGGCCGAAGCGCCCGCTGTCGTGCAGCAGCTTGACCTTGCGCTCTGCTCCCTCGGCCTGCCACGAGGCGATCTCGCCGCGCCACAGCGTCCGGCACACGTCGATCGTGTGCTCGAGGTCGCGGAGCTTCATCGCGCCCAGGCCCATCGTGTGACGTCCCGTGAACCCCGTGCCGAGCCCGAGGATCACGCGGCCGGGCGCGAGCGCCTCCAGCGAGGCGATGGCGTTGGCGGTCACCGGGTCGATCCGGTTGCTGGGGACGATCACGCCCGTCGCCAGCTCGATCCGCTCGGTGTGATGGGCGCACAGGGCCATCGCCACGAAGATGTCGGTGTAGAGGCTCGGCGAGTCGAAGAACCAGACGCGGTCGAAGCCGAGCTGCTCTGCGCGCTGCACGGTGCGCCAGGCGTCGGTGGTCGGCGCCAGCACGATGCTCTTCTTCATGCGTGTCCTCCGTTGACGAGCGTCATGGCGCGACGCTTGCTCCCGCTCAGACCGCGCCGGCGGTCACCGGCGCGACCTGGCGGAACTCGAAGCCGCTCCACCCGTCGTCGATGACCTTCTGGCACGAGTCGTAGAACGAGGCGACGCCGCCGAAGTGGAACAGGACGCGGTGGGTCTTCCCAGGGATGTTGGCGCCCAGCATCCACGAGTGCACGTCGGTGCCCTGGGCGATCACCGTCGCGTTCACCAGGTCGGTCACGTGCTGGTTCCAGGCGTCCATGGCCTCCTGGGTGGCTTCCATGGTGTCGAAGTCCGGCGACTCCTCCAGGTGCTTGATGGCCTGCCCGATCCAGGAGGAGATGTCCTCCGCGACGGGCGGGAAGTTGGCGAACGGGGTCTGCGGCCCGAACAGCATGAAGAGGTTGGGAAAGCCCTTCGTGGCCACCCCGATGTGCGTCTGGGCCCCGTCGGCCCAGGCGTCCTTGATCGTGAGGCCGTCGCGGCCGCGCAGGTCGATCTTCGTCAGCGCGCCGGTCAGGGCGTCGAAGCCGGTCGCGAAGATGATCACGTCGACCTCGAACTCCGTGCCGTCGGCCAGCACGATGCCCTTCTCGGAGATCCGCTCGATCGGGTTCTCCTTCACGCTGACGAGGTCGACGTTCTCGCGGTTGTAGGCCTCGTAGTAGTAGTGGCCGAGCGGCGGGCGCTTGCCGGCGATCGGGTGGTCCTTCGGCGCGAGCTTCTCGGCGGTCTCGGGGACGTGGACGATCGCGCGGATCTTCTCGCGGACGAAATCGGCGACGATCTTGTTGGCCTCCGGGACCGCGATCGTGTCGTCGAAGGTCTCGAAGATGAAACGGAAGCCACCGGTCTCCCAGCCGCGCTCGAGGATGCGCTGCTGCTCCTGCGGCGTGAGGTCGCTGGTCATCCGGTTCGCCGGAGGGATCGGCATCGCGAAGAACTGTTCACGGCAGCGCGCCCAGATCTTGTCGTAGTCCATCTTGATGGCCCGCTGTTCGTCCGCGGTGAGCGGGTGGTTGCGGGCGGGGATGACGTAGTTCGGCGTGCGCTGCAGGACGGTGAGGTGCTCGCATTCACGCGCGACTTCGGGGATGACCTGCACCCCGGTTGCTCCGGTGCCGATGACCGCGACGCGCTTGCCTCGAACGTCGATGCCCTCCTTGGGCCAGCGCGAGGTGTGCAGCCACTGCCCCTGGTAGTCATCCAGGCCGGGGAACGACGGACGCCAGCTCGCGGTGAGCGGCCCGCCGGCGGGGATGAAGTACTTGCAGGTGTACGTCCGCCCGTCCGCCGTGGTGATCCGCCACAGGCCCTCATCCTCGTCGTACTCGGCAGAGCTGACCTCCGCCTCGAAGTCGATGTTCTTGCGCAGGTCGAAGCGGTCGGCCACGTGGTTGAGGTAGGCCTCCACCTGGGGCTGGTTCGGGAAGCGATCCGTCCACTGGTATTCGTCGAGCAGGTCCTTGTCGAACTGGTAGCAGTAGACCCAGCTCTCCGAGTCGGTCCGCGCGCCTGGGTAGCGGTTCCAGAACCACACGCCGCCCACGCCGCTGCCGGCCTCCAGGGTGCGGTAGTTCAGGCCCAGGCGCCCCAGCTCGATCGAGACGCGCAGGCCGCCGAAGCCGGCGCCCATGACGATCGCGTCGTAGTGGTCGGTGGTGGTGTCGGTGCTCATCTCAGACTGGCTCCAGGAAGTCAGGACGGGTGGAGCGCCGACCGTACCAACCGGGCGCTCGGTCGGGGGAATTCTTTTGCCGCGCCGTCACGCGACGAGCGCGCGCGGTCGGTCCGCCGATCAACCCGCCATGAGGCCGCCGTCGACGACGAGATCGGCCCCGGTGATGAAGCTCGCGTCGGGCGACGCGAGGAACGTGATGGCGGCCGCGATCTCCTCCGGGCGTGCGACCCGCCGCATCGGGGTCGCCGCCACGACGGCCTCCCGCACCCGGTGTCCGCCGCCGCGGATCATCGGCGTGTCGACGAAGCCCGGGTGCACGGCGTTGACGCGTATGCCGTCCGGCGCGAGCTCGATCGCAGCCGACCTCGTCATCTGGCGCAGGGCCCCCTTCGTCGCCGCGTACGAGATCGCGGACGGACTGCCCTTCAGCGCGTAGATCGACCCGACGTTCACGATGGCCCCACCCCCACCCGCCACCATGGTCGCCGCGGCGTGGTGCATCCCGAGCAGGACACCCGTCTGGTTGACGGCGATCGAGTGCTCCCAGTGATCGAGGGACAACGTGCGCACGCCGTCGATCCATCCCACGCCGGCGTTGTTCACGAGCACGTCGAGCCGTCCGAACCACTCCGCGATCCGCGCCACGGCCATCGCCCAGTCCTCACCCCTGCTCACGTCGAGGCGGACGGACGCCGTCCCACCCCACAGTGCGTCCTCGAGCCGGCGATCCGCGGCCACCACCCGGGCACCCTGACGCCGAAAGCGCGCGACGGTCGCCGCGCCGATGCCGCCGGCCGCGCCCGTCACCAGGACGACCGGGCCGCCCCCATTCCGGTCCGCAGCGGCAGGCACGTGGTTCTCGGTGGCCATGGGCGGAACCCTACCGGGCGACCGGTCGAGTGACGTCCAGCAGATGACACGGGACACTTGCCGCTCCGGTCACCCAGGCTGTACCCTACCGAGCGCCCGGTAGGCAGGGTGACCGGCCCCCGAGCAGAGGAGTCATGACCATGAGCAGCCCAGACGCCGTCGCGCCCCATCAGACGTTCGACGTCGAGCGACTGTTCGGCCGACGCGCCGACCGCCGCTGGGAGCGCACGGCCATAGGGGACGTCTTCGAGCGGCTCACGTGGAGCGCACCGGACCGGACAGTGCTCGTCGGCACGGGTGCGGCGGTGGCCGATCCCGCGTACGCGCGGGTCACCGCCAGGGAAGCGGACGACGCGGCCAACCGGGTGGCCCAGGCGCTACTGGCGGAGGGACTGCAGCGGGGTGACCGGGTCGCGCTGTTCAGCGAGAACTCCGTCGAGGCCGTGTTGACGAAGGTCGGCATCGCCAAGGCCGGCGGGGTCGCCGTCCCCCTCAACGTCGGGCTCGCCGCCGACGTCGTCGAGTACCTCCTGCGACACGTGGACGCCGGCCTGGCGGTGGTGGACGCCGAGCTCGCCGGGCGCTGCGCCCCGGCCTTCGGCGCCGCGGGTACGCGCGTGCTCGCGCACATCGGCGCGCGCCACACCGACCAGGCACTGGCGTGGGCGGACTGGACCGCCGGGCACCCGGCCCGGGAACCGGACGTCGCCATCGCTGGGGACGACATCTGGGAGATCCTGCACACCTCGGGCACGACGGCCATGCCGAAGAGCGCGATGGTGACCCATCATGCGGTGCACTACGCCGCGCTGTCGTTCGCGCTGTCCATCAGCCGCGGCCTGGTGCTCGAGTCCGAGCTGCGCACGTGCACGGCCCTTCCGGTGATCTACCACGTCGGCGATCACGTCTGGCCGCTGAGTCCGCTGATGACCGGCGGGTCCGCAGTCCTCGGCCGCGGCGCCGACCATCCGGCCCTCGCGCAGGCCATCACGACGGAGCGGGCGACCGCGCTGTGGGGCGGGTCGCCCGCGCTCATCACCGACTTCGTGCGCGCGGTCTAGGCCGCACCCGCCGGCACCTACGACCTGCGGTCGCTGCAGGTCGTGACGTACGGCTGGTCGTCGCTGCCCCCGGCCGTCCTGGACGACCTGCAGCGCCTGTGCGACGGCGTGGAGATCATGGGCATCTTCGGCCAGACAGAGGCGGTCGCCTGTCACCGCTACTTCCCGCGACACGACCCCGCCGGGGCCGGCGCACGCGAAGACTCCGCGCCGGTCAACCGGGTCGGCGTCCCGTCCCCGCTGCTCGCCTCCAAGGTCACGGACGCCGAGGGCCACGACCTTCGGGGGACACCGGGTGTTCCCGGAGAGGCCGTCTACCGCTCCCCCGTGATCACGGCGGGGTACTTCCGCGACGAGGGGGCCACGCGCGAGGCGTTCCGCGACGGCTGGTTCCACTCCGGGGACCTCTGCGCGTACGACGAGGACGGCGGGCGGGTCATGCTGGACCGCACGAAGGACATCGTGAAGTCCGGTGGTGAGAACGTCTCCTCGATCCGCGTGGAGTCCGTGCTCATGTCCCACCCCTCCGTCGGCCGATGCGCGGTGGTCGGCGTGCCCGACGACCGCTGGGGCGAGGCCGTCACCGCGTGCGTCGTCGCCGCCGAGGGAGCCGAGATCGACCCGGCCGCGCTCGTCGCCCATTGTCGCGCCCGGCTCGCCGGCTTCGAGACCCCCAAGCGAGTCGAGGCCTTCGACGAGCTGCCCGCGACCGTCGGCGGCAAGGTGCTCAAGCACCGGCTGCGCGAGCAGCTGAGGGCGACGGCTACCCCCGGGACAGACCGGGCGCCCGGGTAGAGTCGGGGCGATGAGCGCCTCCCCGGAATCGGCTGCCGCCCCCGCGAAGACCGCGGACCGCCTCCTGGACGTGGCGGCCGACCTCTTCCGCCGCAAGGGGTACGCGCAGACGACCACGCGCGAGCTCGCCGAGGAGCTCGGCATCAAGAAGGCCACGCTCTACCACCACATCAGCAACAAAGAGGACCTACTCGAGGCCCTCTGCCATGAGGCGCTCCGTCGTCTGACCGCCGAGGTCGAGAGCATCGAGGCCGCGGACCCCGACCGGCTGCGGGCCATCTTCGTGCGGCACCTCACCTCGGCCGTGCGCGACCAGAACCTCCACGCGGCCACGCTCAGCGCCATCGACTCCCTCGGGCCCGAGCGGCGTGAGCGCGTGGCGACGAGCCGGAAGGCCTACGAGCGCATGCTCCGGGAGGTCGTCCGGGCGGACCAGAAGGCCGGCCGGCTGCGTGGCGACGTCTCCGCCGAGAACCTCACGCACGCCATGATCAACCTCCTCAACTGGACCATCTACTGGTACCGGCCGGACGGCGGCAGCAGCGCGGAGGAGCTCGCCGAGCAGTTCGCCGACGTGTTCCTGCAGGGCGCCACGCCGCGCTGAGCGGCGCGCATCCCCGCGGCGCCCCGCGCGACGTGGTGGCCCACCGCGGCGAGCAGGTCGCCCACCCCCTCGACGACGCCGGCCATCCACAGCACACCGTGCGCGAGCTCGGGCCGGTGGACGTGGTCGAGCGGCACGCCCGCGCGGCGCAGCCCGTCGGCCAGCAGCAGCCCGCCGTCGCGCAGCGGGTCGTGGCCGACGGTCAGCAACCACGTCGGCGGCAGCCCGTCGAGCGCTCCGTGCAGCGGTGCCGCGCGCGGGTCGCGCGCGTCGGCGGCGTAGTGCGCGTAGAAGAACCGCAGGTCCTCCGTCGTCAGCAGCGCGCCGGTCCCGTCCGTGGTCATCGAGCGGTGGTCGAGGCGGAGGTCTGCGACCGGATAGGCGAGGACGAGCCCGGCGACCCGTTGCTCACCCCGTGCTGCGGCCACCGCGAGCGCCGCCCCCGCGCTGTCGCCGCCCGCGAGGACGCCTCCCCCGCCCAACGCGGCCACATGCGCGAGGACCCAGTCGACGGCCCGCGCGGCGTCCTCGACGGCGGCCGGAAACGGATGCTCGGGCGCGAGGCGGTAGCCGACGGACGCGACGACGCATGGGCCCGCGGCCGCGATGGCTCGACAGGGGCGGTCGACGAGGTCGGGCGACCCCACGACCCAGCCGCCACCGTGGAACCACACGAGGCAGGGGTGCGGCCCCGCCGCTGCCGGCGCGTAGACGCGCACGGAGCACCCACCACCGAGGTCGTGGTCGGCCACGTCCCCCACCTCGACCGGCGGGCCCTGGAGCCCCATGAACCCGGCGGCGAGCTCGCGCGCGGCCGGGACGCCGGCCCGCGCGAAGCTCGGCGCTCCCTTGACCTGCAGCTTCGCGAGGAACCTCGCGAGCTGCGGGTCGAGCGCAGCGACGAGCGGCCCCGCAGACCTCACGGGGCGCCGAGGTCGAGCCAGACGCTCTGCGTCTCCAGGTAGGCGTTCAGGCCCTCCGCGCCCTGCTCGCGCCCCAGGCCGGAGGCCTTCATGCCGCCGAACGGGGCGGCGGGGTCGTTGCGGCCCCAGCCGTTGACGTAGACGGAGCCGGCGCGGAGCCGGTGGGCGAGCCGGTGCGCGCCCACCAGGTCCTTCGTCCAGATGCCGGCCGCCAGGCCGAACTCGGTGTCGTTCGCCCGCCGCGCGATGGCCTCCGTGTCGCTGAACGGCTCCACGACGAGTACGGGCCCGAAGATCTCCTCGCGGAGGATCCGCAGGTCCTTCGAGCCGTCCGAGGCGAAGAGGGTCGGCTCGACGAACCAGCCGCCGTCCGCCAGCCCCTCGCTGCGCCCGCCGGCGACGAGCTCGGCGCCCTCGTCGACGCCCGAGGCGATGTACTCACGCACCCGGTCGTGCTGATCCGCGCTGACCACGGGCCCGGTGTCGGTCCCTTCGGCGAGGCCGTGACCGAGGCGGGCCTTGGCCATCCGCCGCACGAGCGCCTCCACGACCGCGTCGAAGACGGCCTCGTGAACCAGGACGCGCGAGTTGGCGTTGCACATCTGGCCCGAGTTGAAGTAGATGCCGCTGTAGGTCCCGGCGGCCGCGGCGCGGACGTCGGCGTCGGGCAGGATGATGCTCGCAGACTTGCCGCCGAGCTCCAGGGTGACGGGAACCAGCCGCCCGCCCGCGGTCCTGGCGATCTCGCGGCCGACCGGGGTGGAGCCCGTGAAGGCGACCTTGTCGATCTCGGGGTGCTCCACCAGCAGCGCGCCTGTGCTGCCGTCGCCCGTCAGGACGTTGAGCACGCCTTCGGGTATCCCGGCCTCGAGCGCGAGCTCACCCAGCCGCAGGGCGCTCAACGGCGTCTGCTCGGCGGGCTTGAGGATGGTGGTGCACCCGGCTGCGAGAGCGGGCCCGATCTTCCACGCGGCCATGAGCAGCGGGAAGTTCCACGGGACGATCTGCGCGCAGACGCCGATCGGGATCCGCCGCGTGTAGCAGAAGGCGCCGGGAACGCTCACCGGAGCGGTCTCGCCGGTGATCTTCGTGGGCCAGCCGGCGGCGTAGCGCAGGGTCTGGACCGCCGAGGTCACGTCCATCATGCGCGCGTACTTCACGGGCTTGCCGTTGTCGAGCGCCTCGAGCTCGGCGAGCTCGGCGGCGTTCGCCTCCACGAGATCGGCGAGGCGGCCGATCAGCCGGCCGCGCTCGGCGGGGAGGAGCGTGGCCCACGGACCGTCCTCGAGCGCCGCGCGCGCGGTCCGCACCGCACGTTCCACGTCGGCTCCGCCGGCGAGCGGGACGTCTGCGATGGCGCGGCCGGTCCCTGGGTCATAGGTCGTGAACGTGCGCCCGTCGGCGGCCTCGGGACGGTCGCCGCCGATGAGCAGGCCCAGGCGGCTCTGCGCGAACGCACGCGCCGGCGGCGACAGGCGCTCGTGTAGTGCAGTCGCGCTCATCGGCCGGCCTCGGCGTCCGGGACGAGGGCGATCTTCAGGACGCCGTCCCGCCGGTGTCGGAAGAGGTCGTAGGCCTCGATGGTCCGGCTCAGCGGCATGCGATGGGTGAACAGCTGCTCGAGCCCGGTCTGCCCGTGCTCGAGGACGCGCATGAGCTGCGCGAGCCGCCCGCCCCCCGTCGCGCTGAGCGAGGTGACGATCTTGCGCTGGTAGAACGCGGGCGACAGCGGCACCTCGAGGGTCCGCGTCGAGGTGTAGACGCCGACGCTGGAGACCACCCCGTTGATGCGGGTCGCCTTGAGAGCGGTGGCGAACGTCTCGGGACGACCGAGCGCCTCGACCGCCACGTCGACGCCGCGCCCGCCCGTCAGCTCCTTGATCGCGTCCGCCGCCTCCTCGGGGGCGAGGACGACGTTGGCGCCCAGGCGTCGGGCCATCTCGGCGCGCTCCGGAACGCTCTCCACCGCGATGACGAGACCGGCGCCCAGCGCCCGTGCCCCGGCGGTCGCGCAGAGGCCGACCGGCCCCTGCGCGAACACGGCCACGGTGTCCCCGAGGCCGACCTCGCCGCGTTCGACCGCCGCGAACCCGACGGACATGATGTCCGTCGCCAGGAGCGCTGCCTCGTCGCTGAGCCCGTCGGGGATCGGTGCGAGGTTGATGTCGGCGTCCGTCGAGATCAGGTACTCGCCCTGGCCGCCGCTGAGGATGTTCGTGTAGCCGGGCGGCTTGCCGTAGTGGTCGCACATGTTCTGCGTGCCGTGCAGGCACGGGTCGCAGGTGCCGCACGAGTAGAGGCAGCTCACGGCCACGCGGTCCCCCTCGCGGAACCGCCGGACGTGGTCACCGACGGCGACGACCTCCCCGACGACCTCATGGCCCATCGCAAGGCCGTCGACGCCCTTGGGCATCGGCAGGTCCCAGACGTAGTGGATGTCCGAGCCGCAGACCGTCGACAGGGAGATCTTGATGAGGGCGTCACGCGAGCCGGGCTCGGGGACATCGACCTCACGCCACTCGATGACGCCGTCTGCGGTCTTGTGGAGCGTGCGGCTCTGCACGCCGGTCATGGGGACAGTGGCCAT
>JAOPZU010000535.1 GCA_025963955.1 Solirubrobacterales bacterium | reverse complement strand
GCTGGCCACGGCCGATCGGGATCATCGAGTCGACGGCCTTCAGGCCTGTCTGCATCGGCTCGTTGACCGACTGACGCTCGACGACGCCGGGGGCCTTGAATTCCGCGGGGCGGAACTCGGTGGTGTTGATCTCGCCCTTGCCGTCCAGCGGCACGCCGAGCGGCGAGACGATGCGGCCGAGGAGCGCCTCGCCGACCGGGATCTCGAGCAGGCGGCCGGTCCGCTTGACCGTGTCGCCCTCGACGCACTTGTCCCAGTCGCCGAAGAGCACCGCGCCGACGTTGTCGGACTCGAGGTTCAGCGCGAGGCCGGTGACGCCGTGCGGCAGGTCCAGCATCTCGAAGGACATGCAGTTCTCGAGGCCGTGGATGCGGGCGATGCCGTCCGAGATGGACAGGATCGTGCCGACCTCGGTGAGCTCGGCCGAGCCGGCGTCGAGGCCCTCGATGCGGCTCTTCAGGATGGAGGTGATCTCGTCGGGCTTGATCTGCATGAAGGTGGTTCTCCTGATCAGGCCTTCGCCACGGAACGGCGAAGCTGATCGAGTCGGTTTCGAATGGAGGCGTCGAGGATCTGGTTGCCGACGCGGAGGATGATCCCGCCGAGCACGTCCGGGTCGACGGTGGCGGTGAGCTGGACCTTGCGCCCGGTCTGCTGACCGACCTGCTCGCCGAGGCGCTTCACGACATCGTCGTCCAGCTCGATGGCGCTGGTGATCTGCACCGGCAGGAGCTTGTTCTCGTCGTCCCACAGACGATCGAACTCCTTGTGCAGCCGGTGGATCGCCGGCATGCGGTGGTTCTCGACCAGCAGCTCCAGGATGTTGACCACGGTCGGGTCGGCATCGGTGACGGCCTTGTGCAGCCCGTCCTTCTTCTCCTGGGTGGAGAAGTAGGGCGAGAAGAAGAACGTCGAGAGCTGCGGGTCACCCGAGAGCGCGTCGGAGAACTGCCCGAGCTGCTCACGGACGGCGTCGAGGGTGCCCTTCTCCTTGGCCACCTCGAACAGCGACTTGGCGTAGACGCGGGCGATCTCTTCCATGGCTAGTTGCTGCGCTCCCCGAGGGAGGAGAAGTCGAGCTCGCTGAGCGCGTCCTCGACGAGGCGCTTCTGGTCCTCGGCGGTGAGCGTCCTGCGGGTGACCTTCTCGGTGGCGGCGACGGTGAGGTCGGCGACCTCCGAGCGGATCTCCTGGATCGCGCGGCGGGTCTCGCCCTCGATGTCCTTCTTGGCCTGCTCGACGAGCTCGTCGCGCTTGGCCTGACCGGACTCGGCGGCGGAGCGCTGGACCTCGTCGCCGGCCTTGCGGGCGCTGGCCACGATCTCGTCGGCCTGCGCACGGGCCTCCTTCAGCCGCTCGCGGTACTCCGCGAGGAGCGCCTCGGACTCGGCCTTGCTGGCGGCGGCGGCGTCGATGGACTCCTCGATCATGCGCTGGCGCTTGTCGAGGGCCTCGGAGATCGCCGGGAACGCGTACTTGCGCAGGACGAGCAGCGCGACGACGAAGGAGAGCAGCGTCCAGACCATGAGTCCCACGTCGGGACTCACGAGGAAGTTGCTGGACTCCTCCTTCCCGGAGGTCGTCCCACCCGAGGCCGCGGCCAGCACGAAGGCCGCGGCGCTGTGGACGTGAGCGAGCATCGTCTAGCCCAGGAAGAAGGCGATGAGACCGAAGATGAACGCGTAGAACACGATCGCCTCGGTGAGGGCGAAGCCCAGCCACTGGATCGACGTGATCTCGTCGCGCATCTCCGGCTGGCGGGTCACCGACTCGATGACCTTGCCGAAGATGTAGCCGACGCCGACGCCGGGGCCGATGGTCCCGAGGCCCGCGCCGATGCCGAGCGCGATGGCCTTGCCGGCCTTACGGCCGTACTCGCCGGCGATCTCGGTGGTGACCTGGGACTGGGCGAGATGGGTGATGACGGAAAGGTCCACTGTGAATCCTCCTGGGAATCAGTGCTAGTGCTCGTCGGCGACGGCGCCGCCGAGGTAGATGGCGGTAAGGGTGGAGAAGATGAAGGCCTGCAGCGTGGCGACGAGGCCGATCTCGAAGAGAAAGAAGGCCACGGCCATGGTGCCGGTGACGAGGCCGAGGACGACGGAGCCGGCCACGGCGAGGTTCAGGAGCACCACGAGGCCACCACCCATGAAGAGGATGAGGAGATGACCCGCGAGGATGTTCGCGAACAGTCGGACGCTCAGCGAGACCACCCGGACGAAGTCCGAGATGAGCTCGATCGCGAAGATCGGACCGGCGGCGGGGCCTTCCACGCCGGCGGGCACGAGGCCCTTGTAGAAGCCGATGACGCCCTTGGCCCGGAAGCCCTCGATGTGGTAGGCGAACCACACGACGAGGGTGAGGACGAGGGGCACGGAGAGGTTCGCCGTCGCGGCGTACAGCGCGAGCGACGGGATCTGCAGGCCGGCGATGTCGACCTTGTGCTCCGTGTTCGTCGGCAGCGGCAGGTAGCCCAGCATGTTGCTGAACCAGATGAAGAGGAAGAGGGTCGCGATGAACGGGAACCACTTTGCCGCCATCCGGCGATCCATGTTCCCGCCGGCGATGTTGTCGCGCATCAGCGTGTAGGCCGCTTCGACCGCAGTCTGGATGCGGTTCGGGCGCTGCGTCATCCGCCGCGCGACGAGGACCATGGCCAGGGTCGTCAGCAGCGTCGCCACGAAGACGTAGAAGACCGCCTTGTTCAGGTCGAACGGCCCGGGCAGGTCGATCCAGGTGTCGAGCTTGAACTCGTTCTGCGGCTTGTAGTCCTCGTTGATGTTGAGGGCCAGCGCGCCCGCGGGGTTCGCGAGCAGCGCGACGAGCGGCAGCAGGAGGAGTGGGAGGCGCTTGATCACGAGGGAAGCTCTTTGGTGTCGAATGGGCGCAACGTGAGGGTGATCGCGAAGTACACGGTGAAGAGCACGACCACGAGGACGGCGGCGGACAGACCCGCGTCGTTCTCCTTCAGCCCCGCGGCGAAGATCGTAAGTGCTGTCAGCCAGCCACGTCCGATCATCGACCCCGCCGTGATGCCCGCAACCCTACGCAGATCCTGCGAATGGCGGGCTGCGCGGTCGAGGCGAAGCTGGAGGGCCCGCTGCACGCACCACGCCACCGCCGCCGCCCCCCACCCGAGCAGCGGGAAGCCGGCCAGCAGGAACACGGGCAGCGCGAGCGCGAGGACCACGAGGTCGAGATAGCGGAGGAAGGACATGACGGGACGAGGGCGGGGGGCGGCGACGGCGCTAGCGGTCACCGGAGGCTCGCGGAAGCGTGGTGTCGCAGGTGCGTGAGCGCCCTCGGACGTCGATGAGCGCGGGTC
>JAOPZU010000523.1 GCA_025963955.1 Solirubrobacterales bacterium | reverse complement strand
GAGGGCGGCGCGGGTGCGGTCGCCGCAGTCGCCGGCGCGTTGGCCGCGGCCGGCATCGAAGTGGATGAGCTCGCGCTGCGGGCCGCCACCCTGGACGAGGTCTTCCTCGAGCTCACCGGCCACAGCGCCACCGACCCCGCCGACATCCCCGACGCAGGAGCGCAGTCATGACCCGGTCCAGCAGTCCCGCTCTCTCGCGCAGCTCCCTCGCCGGCGACTCGTGGGTGATCGCGCGGCGCAGCTTCAAGCACATCCGTCGTCAGCCGGAGATGCTCTCGGACGCGACGATCCAGCCCATCATGTTCGTGCTGCTCTTCGCGTACGTGTTCGGCGGCGCGATCGCGGTGCCCAACGGCGGGGACTACAAGGAGTTCCTGCTCGGCGGCATCTTCGCCCAGACGGTCGTCTTCGGGTGCTTCGGCATCGCCGTGGGGCTGACGACGGACCGCTCGACCGGGGCGATCGACCGCTTCCGCACGCTCCCGATCGCGCGCAGCGCCGTGCTCACCGGGCGCGCGCTCGCCGCGGTGATCATCGGCCTGCTGCCCGTCGTCCTGATGTCCCTGGCCGGGCTGATCGTCGGCTGGCGGACGCACACCGGCGTCCTCGACGTCCTCGGCGGCTACGCGCTGATGGTGCTCTTCCAGTTCGCGATGACGTGGGTCGGGATCCTCATGGGCAGCCTGCTCTCCTCCCCCCAGGCCGTGCAGGGCGTGGCGTTCACCGGGCTCTTCCCCGTCACCTTCCTGGCCAGCACGTTCGTCCCGGTCAACACGCTCCCGGGCGTCCTGCGGACGTTCGCCGAGTGGAACCCGGTCACGTCGCTCTCCGGGGCCCTGCGCCACCAGTTCGGCAATCCGGACTACACCGCCGGGACGAGCGACGCGTGGTCGCTCCAGCACCCGGCGCTCTACACGATCATCTGGGCCGTGGCGATCATCGCGATCGCGGCGCCGCTGGCGGTTCGGGCCTTCAACCGCGTCACCGGCGACTGACGCCGGAACTGCCATCCTGTGTTGCAGATGAACGCCGATCCCTCTCCCTCCGCCGCCGCCGCGACCGACGACCGCCAGCGCTGGGTCGCCCTCTACGTCCTCTGCGCCGGCGTCCTCATGATCGTGCTGGACGCGACGATCGTGAACGTCGCGCTGCCGTCGATCCAGGACGACCTCGGCTTCTCGCAGACGGGACTGGCGTGGGTCGTCAACGCGTACCTGATCGCCTTCGGCGGGCTGCTGCTGCTCGCCGGGCGCCTCGGCGACCTGGCGGGCCGCCGGCGGGTCTTCCTCATCGGGCTGGTCGTCTTCACGGTGGCCTCGCTGGCCTGCGCGGCCGCGCCCTCGCAGGGCGTGCTCATCGTCGCCCGCTTCGTGCAGGGCGTCGGCGGCGCCATGTCCTCCGCGGGCGTGCTCGGGATGATCGTGCGGATGTTCCCCGAGCCGCGTGAGCAGGCGAAGGCGATCGGCGTCTACGGCTTCGTCGCCTCCGCCGGCGGCTCCATCGGCCTGCTCGCCGGTGGCGTCCTGACCGAGTCCATCAGCTGGCACTGGATCTTCCTCGTCAACCTCCCGATCGGGGTGGCGACGGCCGTGCTCGCGCGGCGCCTGGTGCCCGACGACCAGGGCATCGGCCTGCGCGAGGGCGCCGACGTCCCAGGCACGGTCCTCATCACGAGTGGCCTGATGCTGTTCGTCTTCACGATCCTCCAGGTCGAGAGCTGGGGCTGGGGCTCGGCGAAGACGCTCGGCCTGTCGGCGGTCGCGATCGTCCTGCTCGCGGGCTTCGTCGTGCGCCAGGCCCGCATCGCCAACCCGCTGATCCCGCTGCGGCTGTTCCGCTCGCGCAACGTCAGCGGCGCCAACCTGGTGATGTCGATGATGGTCGCCGGCATGTTCACGCAGTTCTTCCTGGGTGCGCTCTACATGCAGCGGGTGCTGGACTACAACCCGCTGGAGGTCGGCCTCGCCTTCTTCCCGTCGACGCTCGTCATGGCGGTGCTGTCGCTCCGCGTCGCCGAGCGGGCGCTGATGCGCTTCGGGGCCCGCACGATGCTGATCCCGGCGCTCGTCATCATCGGTGCCGGGCTGCTGCTCTTCGCGCGGACGCCGGTGGACGGCACCTTCGTCCGCGACATCCTGCCGCCGACGGTCCTCGTGGCGATCGGCGCCGGCCTCTGCTTCCCGCCGATCATGACGCTGGCGATGTCGGACGCCCGTCCCGAGGACATGGGCCTCGCCTCCGGCCTCATCAACACGACGGTGCAGGTCGGCGGCGCGATCGGGCTCGCGGTCCTCGCCACCCTCGCCGCCGGGCGCACGGAGAGCCTGCAGGCCGAGGGCGTGGCGAAGGCCGCCGCGCTGAACTCGGGCTACCACCTGGGCTACGTCGTCGGCTCCGGTCTGGTGGTGGTGGCGCTGCTCATCGCGATCTTCGTGCTCCGTCCGGCCCCCGCGTCCGCGCACGGCGGCGGGCTTGAGGCGCCGGCGGCCGCGGACGAGCCGCACCCCGTCCTCACCGTCTGATCGCCGAGACCCGATCCGTGCCCGCACAGGTGGGCACGGATCGGGTCTCGACCGCTCACGCGAAGACGATCGGGTCGCCGACGGCGACCGCCTGCGGCCCGGTCGTGCCGACGAAGCGCGCGTTCATCCCGAAGAGCCCGCCGTGCTCGCGCGTCAGGTGCCGCAGGATCTTCGGGTCCTTGACGCCCGTGTCGGGGTCGCGGGTCGGGATGACGCACCGCACGCACGGGTGCAGCAGGACGAACTCGGCGCTCCCGATGCGCACGCTGCGGCCCTCCCACTGCTCCTCGGCGAAGGCCGCGGTGCCCGGACCGAGGTCGACGTGGACGTTCGTCCGCATCCGGCGCAGGTCGAGCGCGTCCTCGCCGAGCTCCGCCGCCACGGCCTCGAGCGTCGCCTGCGTGGTGATGAGGACCGAGCGCTCGAGGTCCTGCTGGCCAGC
>JAOPZU010000491.1 GCA_025963955.1 Solirubrobacterales bacterium | reverse complement strand
GCCCGCCCGGCCCGGGCGGGGGCGGCGTCCATCACCCGGTTCAGGTCGATGCCCGCGCGCCGCAGCCACTGCAGCTCCCGCCGGGCGAGCATCAACTGCTCGCGGACGGCGCGCAGCTCCGCGTCGCGGTCCTCGATCACGGCCGCGGCGGCGCGGGCCCTGGCCTCGGCCGCGGCCGCCTGCTCCTGGGCGAGAGCGAGGGCGCCCTGCAGCGCCGCCGCCTGGCGCTGCAGCTCGCGGTCCAGGTCGGCGACGGTCGGAGCGTCCGTCATCCGGGCACCGCGGCGGGCCGGGACGGGAACGCCAGGCGGGCGAGCACCGCGGCGATGACCTGCTCGACGGCGGCGGCGGGCATGTCGTCCCACAGCGGCAGCCGCAGCAGGCGGGCGCTGCCCTCGTCCGTGTTGCGCATGGAGCCGTGGACCCGCCCGTGGCGGCGGCCGGCCGGCGCGCTGTGCAGCGGGACGTAGTGAAAGGCGGCCTCCACGCCGTCGGCCGCGAGCTCGTGCAGCAGGCGGGTGCGGCCCTCGGCTGTCGGCGTGGTCAGCGCGTAGATGTGCGCGTTGTCCTCGCACGTCTCCGGGACGACCGGGCGGCGGACGAGGCCGGCCCGCTCCGCCTCGGCGAACGCGTCGTGGTACCGCCGCCAGATGCGCCGGCGGCGCTGCGTGATGCGCTCGAGGTGCTCCAGCTGGGGGGCCAGGTACGCGGCCGCCAGCTCGTTCATCGCGAGGTTGGACCCGGCCTGCACCCAGCGGTACCGCGCGATCTCGCCACGAGCGAACCGGGCCCGGTCCGTGCCGTAGTCCCGCAGCAGCTCCGCCTCGGCGGCGAAGGCCGGGTCGTTCACGAGCAGGGCGCCTCCCGTCCCGCTGGAGAGGTTCTTCGTCGCGTCGAAGCTGATCGTCCCGAGCGTCCCCAGGGAGCCGAGCGGCCGCCCGCGGTGGCTGGAGCCGAGCGCCTGGGCGGCGTCCTCGACGAGGGCGATGCCGGCGTCGCGGGCGATCGCGAGCAGCTCGTCCATCGCCGCGGCCACGCCGGCGTAGTGCACCACGACGAGCGCCCGCGTCCGCGGGGTCAGGGCGGCGCGCACCGCCGCCGGGTCGATGTTCATCGTGTCCGCCTGCACGTCGACGAACACCGGGGTCGCCCCGCGCAGGACGAACGCGTTGGCGGAGGAGGCGAACGCGAAGGACGGCATGATCACCTCGTCGCCCTCGCCGATCCCGAGCAGCAGCGCGCTGAGCTCGAGCGCCCCGGTGCACGAGTGCGTCATGACGACCGTGTCGACGTCGTGGTGCGCACGCAGCAGCCGCTCGCAGCGCCGGGTGGCCGGCCCTCCGGCCTTGGTCAGCCCGGCGCGGGCAGCGGCCGCGACCGCGGCGACGCCGGCCTCGGTCGTGGTCGGCCGCAGGAACGGGACGGACCGGGTTGGCGCGCCGGCGGGGTCGCGAGAATCCGCGAGCGCCGCACGTCCGGCAAAGGGGTGCGCGTCCGTGTGGGCCACTCGCCGCGACCCTAGAGCATCCGGTCGAGAATCGACCCGACGCGCGCCCGGAACATGACGGGGACGTCAGTTCTCGACCGGCATCCCCCGGGCGATGATCGCGCGGAAGTCGGTGCCCGCCGGGAGCGTCCCGAAGGCCAGGCCACTGTCGCCCGCCAGGCGGGCGGCGCAGAAGGCGTCACCGACGGCGTGCGGCGCGTGGCGCAGCAGGAGCGAGGCCTGCCAGGCGAGGGCGAGGCGCTCGACCACGCGGCGCGCACGGACCTCGACCCCCTCCGTGTCCGCGAACTCCCGGTGCAGGCCGTCGACGAACGCGTCGAAGCGCGCGTCCGCGCCCGCGGCCTCGCCGAGCTCCGCGAAGTAGGCCTGCAGCGTCTCGGGCTGGCGCGAGAGCGCACGCAGCACGTCAAGGGCGTTGACGTTGCCCGAGCCCTCCCAGATCGAGTTGAGCGGCGCTTCACGGTAGATGCGCGGCATGCCGGACTCCTCCACGTAGCCGTTGCCGCCGAGGCACTCCAGCGCCTCCACCGCGACGGACGGCGTCCGCTTGCAGACCCAGTACTTGCCCACGGCGGTGCCGAGGCGGCGCAGCGCGACGTCCCCCTCGTCGTAGGCTCGCGCCAGGCGCATGGCCAGCGCGGTCGCGGCCTCGCTCTCCAGCGCCAGGTCGGCCAGGACGTTCTGCATCAGCGGCTGGTCGACGAGCGTCCTCCCGAAGGCCGAGCGGTGGGCCGCGTGCCAGACCGCGTTCGTCACCGCGGCGCGCATGTTCGCGGCGCTGCCGATGATGCAGTCCAGGCGGGTGTGCCCGACCATCTCGATGATCGTCGGCACGCCGCGGCCGGGCTCGCCGACCATCCGGCCCCACGTGCCGTCGAACTCGACCTCCGAGCTCGCGTTGGAGTGGTTGCCGAGCTTGTCCTTCAGGCGCTGCAGGCGGAAGACGTTGCGCGTGCCGTCGGGGAGGATCCGCGGCACCGCGAAGCACCCGACGCCCTCGTCCGTCCGGGCCAGGACGAGGAACAGGTCGCACATCGGGGCGCTCGTGAACCACTTGTGCCCGCGCAGCAGGTACTCGCCGCCGGCCCCGCCGCCGTTCACCGGCGTCGCGGTCGTGGTGTTGGAGCGTACGTCCGAGCCGCCCTGCTTCTCCGTCATCCCCATGCCGCACTTCGCGCTGCCCTTCTCGGCGGCCGGCTTCAGGTCGCCGTCGTAGGCGGGGGCGGTCAGCAGCGGCTCCCATTCGGCGGCGAGCGACGGCGTGGTGCGCAGCGCGGGGACCGCCGCGAAGGTCATGGTGATCGGGCAGCCGTGCCCCGCCTCGGCTTGCCCGCTCGTGAGGTACAACGCCGTCCGGGCGACGTGCGCCCCGTCCTGATCGGTCGTCCACGGCAGCGCGTGGAGCTCGTGCTGGGAGGAGAGCCGCATCAGGTGGTGGTAGGCCGGGTGGAACTCGACCTCGTCCACGCGGTGGCCGTAGCGGTCGTGGGTGCGGAGGACGGGCTTGTGGTCGTTGGCCTGCGGGCCCCACTCGCGCAGCGGCAGGTCGCCGTAGTCCTCGCCGACCGCGACCGCCCGCGCGGTGGCCCATCCGCCGCCCTCGCGCGCGAGCGCCTCCACGAGCGGCGTGTTCGTCGTGAAGAGGTTCAGGGGTGCCATGGGCGGCACCTGGTTCGTCACGGCGTGCGTCTCGGCGGTGGCGGGGGAGGGGACGGTCGTGGCCATGGCGGGAAGGCTACGCCGACGGCGGGTGGATAGCGTGTCGCTCACCCCGTCCTCGAGTCCCGGAAGAGACGCATGAAGATCATCTACACCCACACCGACGAGGCTCCCGCGCTGGCGACCCAGTCGCTGCTCCCGATCGTCCGCGCCTTCGCTGCCGCGGCGGACATCGAGATCGAGCTGCGCGACATCTCCCTCGCCGGCCGCATCCTCGCGGCGTTCGGCCAGCAGGACGACGCGCTCGCCGAGCTCGGCGAGCTGGCCAAGACGCCCGAGGCGAACATCATCAAGCTGCCGAACGTCTCGGCGTCGCTGCCGCAGCTGAAAGCCGCCATCGAGGAGCTGCGCCAGCACGGCTTCGAGCTCCCGGACTACGACGAGGCGAAAGAGACCTACGGCAAGGCGATGGGCTCGGCCGTCAACCCCGTCCTGCGCGAGGGCAACTCCGACCGCCGCGCGCCCGCCTCCGTGAAGGCGTTCGCGCAGAAGCACCCGCACTCGA
The DNA here is from genome assembly GCA_025963955.1 of Solirubrobacterales bacterium. Classification (GTDB taxonomy): domain Bacteria; phylum Actinomycetota; class Thermoleophilia; order Solirubrobacterales; family Solirubrobacteraceae; genus Paraconexibacter. Next base: position 4,402 of record JAOPZU010000491.1, on the reverse strand, counting down.
TGGGTGCCTGGTCGCCCGACACGAAGTCCCACGTCGCGACGATGTCCGCGGGGGATTTCCGCTCGACCGAGCTGTCGGCCACCGTCCCCGAGGCGACGACCGTCCGGATCGAGTTCACCGCGGACGGCCAGACGTCGGACGGCGGGACGACAGTCCTGAAGGACGGACTGGCGCTCGAGGCCGGCGAGATCATCGACTCGGCGGTGCTGCAGGCCGAGGCGCTCGACGCGTTCCTCGCCGAGCAGGTCGCCGACGCGAAGGAGCAGGGCGTGCTCTTCTCCGTGCACCTGAAGGCGACGATGATGAAGGTCTCCGACCCGATCATCTTCGGGCACGCCGTGCGCGCCTACGCCGCCTCCGCCTACGAGGGCTACGAGGACGTCAGCCCGAACGACGGCCTCGCCTCGCTGGTCGCCAGGCATCCGGACGCCCAGGCGAAGATCGACGCCGCGATCGCCGCCGGGCCCGCCATCGCCATGGTCGACTCCTCGCGCGGCATCACGAACCTCCACGTCCCGAGCGACGTGATCATCGACGCCTCGATGCCCGCGGCGATCCGCACGTCCGGCCAGATGTGGAACAAGGACGACGCCCTGCAGGACACGAAGTACGTCATCCCGGACTCCTCGTACGCGGCGCTGTACGCGGAGACGATCGACCACTGCCGCAAGCACGGCGCGTTCGACCCGTCGACGATGGGCACCACGCCGAACGTCGGCCTGATGGCGCAGAAGGCCGAGGAGTACGGATCCCACGACAAGACGTTCGAGATCGCGTCGGCCGGGGTCGTGCGCGTCGTCGACGAGAGCGGCACCGTGCTCATGGAGCAGCCCGTCCGCGCGGGCGACATCTTCCGCGCCTGCCAGACGAAGGACGCGCCGATCCAGGACTGGGTCCGCCTCGCCGTCACCCGCGCGCGGGCGACGGGCGCTCCCGCGGTCTTCTGGCTCGACGAGACCCGCGCACACGACGCCGAGGTCCTGAAGAAGGTGCGCCCGGCGCTCGAGGAGCTCGACACGGACGGGCTGCAGCTCGAGGTCCTCGACGTGGCCGCCGCGACGCGCTTCACGCTCGAGCGCGCCCGCGCCGGGCAGGACACCATCTCGGTGACCGGCAACGTGCTGCGCGACTACCTGACGGACCTGTTCCCGATCCTCGAGCTCGGCACGAGCGCGAAGATGCTCTCGATCGTCCCGTTGATGAACGGCGGCGGCCTCTTCGAGACGGGCGCCGGCGGCTCCGCGCCGAAGCACGTGCAGCAGTTCGTGCGCGAGAACCACCTGCGCTGGGACTCGCTCGGCGAGTTCCTCGCGCTCGCCGTCTCGCTGGAGATGCTCGCCGAGAAGGAGGGCAGGCCGAAGGCCAAGGTCCTCGCGGACACGCTGGACCGGGCCACCGGGTCGGTGCTCGAGGAGGGCCGCTCGCCGTCGCGCAAGGTCCGCGAGCTCGACAACCGCGGCAGCCACTTCTACCTCGCGCTGTACTGGGCGCAGGAGCTGGCGAAGCAGAGCGAGGACCCGGAGCTGGCCGCGCGCTTCGGCCCGTTCGCCGAGCGTCTGGCCGCCGACGAGAGCAAGGTCGTCGAGGAGCTCGCCGCCGTCCAGGGGGAGCCCGTCGACATCGGCGGGTACTACCACCCGGACCCGGAGAAGACGGCCGCGTCCATGCGCCCGAGTCCCACGCTGAACGACGCTCTCGCGAGCCTGTAGCGCGATAGCGTCCGCCCCCACATCCCCAAGGAGAACACCACGCACATGAGCACCCCCGTCAAGGTCACCGTCACCGGCGCCGCCGGCCAGATCGGCTACGCCCTGCTGTTCCGCATCGCCTCCGGCGCCCTGCTCGGCCCGGACACGCAGGTCCACCTGAACCTCCTGGAGATCCCGCAGGCGGTCAAGGCCGCCGAGGGCACCGCCATGGAGCTCAACGACTGCGCCTTCCCGCTGCTGGCCGGCATCGACATCCACGACAACCCGACCGCGGGCTTCGACGGCACGAACATCGCGCTGCTCGTCGGCGCGCGTCCGCGTGGCCCGGGCATGGAGCGGGCGGACCTGCTGGAGGCCAACGGCGCCATCTTCAAGCCGCAGGGCGAGGCGCTGAACGCCGGCGCCGCGTCGGACATCAAGATCCTCGTCGTCGGCAACCCGGCGAACACGAACGCGCTCATCGCGCAGAGCAACGCACCGGACATCCCGGCCGAGCGCTTCACCGCGATGACCCGCCTGGACCACAACCGGGCGATCGCGCAGCTCGCGGAGAAGGCCGGCTGCGCCGTGACCGACATCAAGAAGATGTCGATCTGGGGCAACCACTCGCCGACGATGTTCCCCGACCTCTACCACGCCGAGGTCAAGGGCCAGAACGCGTTCGAGGCCATCGGGTCCGACCTGGACTGGTACCGCGAGACCTACCAGCCGACCGTCGGCAAGCGCGGCGCGGCGATCATCGACGCGCGGGGCGCGTCCTCGGCCGCGTCGGCCGCGAGCGCCGCGATCGACCACGTGCACGACTGGGTCCTCGGCTCCCCCGAGGGCGACTACGTGTCCATGGCCGTGCCGTCCGACGGGTCCTACGGCGTGGCGGAGGGCATCATCACCTCCTTCCCCGTGACGTGCTCCGGCGGCGAGTACTCGATCGTCCAGGGTCTGGACATCCCGGAGTTCGCGCAGGAGAAGATCGACGCGACGGTCGCCGAGCTGGTGGGGGAGCGGGACGCGGTGAAGGGCCTGGGGCTCGTCTCCTAGGCACCTTGTCGGGACGGGCCTGCGGGGGGCGGGGTGTCGGTGCACACCCCGCTCCGCTCTCCTCCGCTCGTCCCTCGCTCCGGAGGAGCCGCTACGCGGGGTTGCACCGACACCCCGCCTTGGCGCGGTCGTCCCGGGCCGGATTCGGAGCGAGCTGCGTTGATGCGAGCTGCTTCGATGCGGGCTGCGCTGATCCGGGGTGAGCGGGCGGGGCGGTGGGGCTACTGCTCGCAGTAGCCCTTCAGCTTGCCGGGCATCGAGTCGCAGAGCTGCCCGCGGAGGGCGTCGACGAGCGGTCCGCGGATGACGAGGCCGAGGGCGCGGCCGAGGTCGATGTACAGGCTGTACGTCGCCTTGGTGCGTCCCTCGCCGAGGTCCTCGAAGACCCAGGAGCCGCGGACGGCCTTCAGGTCGCCCTTGGCCTGCTCCCACGACATCTCCGTTCCGCTCGGGTAGGAGAAGCGGAGGTTGGAGGTGAGCGTGCGGACCTTGCCGTCGACCTTCGTCTCGACGTACAGCTGCTCGCCGTCCGGCCCCCGCTCGGTGACGACGGCGGACTTGATCTCGGGCTGCCACTTCGGCGAGTTCTCCACGTCGGCGGCGACCTCGTACACCCGCGCCAGGGGCGCGTCGATCTCGATGCTGGCGGAACCCTCGATGGCCATGGGTCGGCACCGTAACCGAAGCGGCCCGCCGTGATGTCCGACATCACCGATCGCACTTGGACGCGCGCTGCGCGGACCGCGAGCCTGTCGTCCATGACCTCCACCACCGGCACCACGCCCGTCCTGACCGTGACCGACGACGACTTCCAGAGCCTCGTCCTGGAGGCGGGCCGCCCCGTCGTCGTCGACTTCTGGGCCGCATGGTGCGGCCCGTGCCGCGTGCTGGCGCCCATCCTCGAGGAGCTTGCGCACGCCTGGCCCCACGTGCGCTTCGCCAAGCTCGACATCGACCGCGAGCAGCTGACCGCGGCCCGCCACCACGTCCTGTCCGCGCCGACGCTGATCGTCTTCCGCGCGGGACAACCGGTCCTGACGCTCGTCGGCAGCCGGCCGCGCCGGCGGCTGGAGCGGGAGCTCGCGGCGGTGGTCGGCACCGCCTGAGCCGCCCGCCGTGCCGCTCAGCGCGCGAGCTGCTCGCGCAGGTGCGCGTGGAGCAGCGCCGCCGCGGGGCTCAGGGTCGCCGCCCCGCACAGCAGCGTCGTGGACAGGCGCAGCGGGGTCACCGCCAGCGCCAGCCCGTCCTTGCCCGCGACCCACGACGCCGGCACCACGCAGCGGCCGAGCCCCGCCCGCACGAGCGTCAGGATCGCGGCCGGGTCGGAGACCTCCAGCAGCGGGACGGGGCTGAAGCCCTCCGCCTGGCAGGCCTCCACGACGATCCGGCGGAGCGTCGTCCCGCGCTCGGCGAGGATCAGCGGGTGCTCGCGCAGCGCCGCGATGCCGCCCGCGAGCGGGGTGCCGGCGGCAGCCGCGATGACCAGCGCCTCGGCCCCGAGCGGCGTCGTCCTCGTCCCGGCCGGGGCGGGCAGGCTCGTGATGGCCACGTCGACCGCGCCCTGGGTCAGCAGGCCGAGGACCTCGGCCGCCGAGCCCTGCCGCAGCACGAGCTGCAGCCGCGGGTGCGCCGCGTGGAAGGCGACGAGGGCGGCG
>JAOPZU010000488.1 GCA_025963955.1 Solirubrobacterales bacterium | reverse complement strand
TTCTGGCTTTGACTGTGCAATGAGACTCGGTCTTGCGTGCGGCAGGGTGGTCCGAAGCACGGCATGGATCAGCGCCTTCCGTGGCAATAGACCGGCTGACTTCGCGGCGTCTGCGCGCTGTGACGCGGCACTTCGTAGAGGACACAGGAGAGCGAGCCAGCGTCTTGTCGCCGGCGCTGCTCGCGGCGTTCAAGGGCCATGAGGTGGGCGAGCCGAGGAACGAGACGACGATCTCGACCGCGCGGACTCAACCGGTCGTCGCAACGGTGTGTAAGTGGTGGGGACACTACGGCCTGCCGCTGGCGTTGATAGGCGGCGGCACCGACGCAGGCACGGCCTACACAGAACTCGCCGACCTCCTGCTCCACGGCCTCAGCGCTCGCCGCTGACAGCACTCCGGTCGCCCCGGGGGCCGCTTCCAAGTTGTCACAGATGGTTCGCGGCTTAGTGCGGAAAACGGGGTGACCCTGATCAGCACACTGGAGCGGCGGCTCGGTCCGCCCGAGCGACCAGCGTTCCCAGCCTGCCCCTTCCGGTCGAGACGCGTCCCCCTGCAGGACGACGCGCGGGCGGCGGCAGGACGCGAGGCTCGGCCCTCGCCGGATCGTCGAAAGGGAGGAGTGCGTGATGTCTGAGCGCTGGAGTGAGCGGTACGAACTGTTCGGCGCGTGGTGCGCGCCGATCTTCACCCTGCTGACGGCAATCGGGTTCCTCGGGCTGTCGCACATGTATGACCCCGCGGCGGCGCACCTGTCGCCCGTTGAGCTGAGCGCCTTCTACGCAGATCGCCACGTCGCTGTGGAGGTCGGCATGTCCCTGCTCTGCGTTGGCACGGCGTTCCTGGCGATCTTCAGCGTCCAGCTCGGGATCGAGCTGTGGCGGATCGAGGGTCGCTCGATCCTGATGTCGGCGAGCCAGGCGCTCGGTGGGTTCGGCGTCGTCATGTTGATCTTCATCTCGTGCTGTCTGTGGATCGGTGCGGCCTACCGCGCGGGTAACGCGGATCCGGACGTGACCGTCGCGCTCAACGACGCGGCGTGGTTCGGCTTCCTCGTCGGCTGGGTGATGCTCGCGCTGCAGATGGCTACGACCGCCGCGATCACGTTGCACGACAAACGCGCCGATCCGTTGGTGCCGCGGTGGTTCTCCTGGGCGGCGGCGGTCGGTGCGGTGCTGCTCGTCACGGCCAACGGCTGCGCGGTCACCAAGACCGGCCCATTCGCGTGGGACGGCGTCCTCGGCTACTACCTCCCGATGGCCATCTGGGGCACGTGGCTCGACGGCCATGCTGTCCTCGTTCGGCGGGCGGTGCGGGCGCGGCACGCCGCAGCCGTCACCGTTTCTGACGCCGCTTCGTCCGCGACTGACGAGCCGCGAGTCGCCGCGCACGCCGGACTGTAGGCGACCATCCCCGCGCGGAGGACCAAGGCGGGAGATACGCAAACGCCGGATCGGCGTTCAAGCCACCTCGCCTTGCGGCCGCTCGCCCTCGCGGTTACATCAGGCTTGGCGGACGCATCTAAGCGGATGGTTCCGACACCGTGAGGCTTCAAAACGCTCCTGGATCCCGAGGCGTCGGGGGGACTGCCGAGCACCTGGGCTCCGGGCTGGCGTGAGGCGCGCGGGCCCAGGCGGTCGCCGGTGGCTTCGCCAAGGTGACGAAGCGGGATGTCGCCATCGTCGTTCCCCCCGGCGTGCCAGCAGCGGTCGGCGGCCGCTCCTCGGAGCAAGGTGACGAGCTCGCGGCTATGCATCGCGTTCCACTGATTGGCCGGACTCCGGGGTGGCCGGTGAAGCCCTTCTCCTTCGCGAGCGCGGCCAGCTGAACAAGGACATCGACCTGATCTGTGATCGATCGTCCGACCCGAGCACCCAGCCACTCCGCGCCCGCACCTCAACGCCAGATGGCGACGTGCGTTCGGTGAAGGTGCCTTGCTCGCTGCACGCCCCCAGCGCGACCGAGTGGTTGCGTTCAAACCGACACGTTTCTCCTGGCCAGCCAGCACCGGCCGCCCGACCGTCCTCGACTCGGTTGAGAGAAAGGGAGTTCTCACAACTACTACTCGCGACTTCACCGCAAACGGGCTTCAGGCGCCTCCCGTGCACGCAGTCGCGTCCGCGAGAGTCTCCCTTCTCGTCACGAGGAGCAGCGGTGATGGAGGTGGCGACGCCGCTGTCCTGTTCGCGCGTAGGAATAGGAGTCTGCTGAGGGTCGGGACCAGCTGGCGAGCGATTCAATCCTTGGCGGGCCCGGGACCTCCGATGTTCGGTGGCGTCGGGTTGACGATGATCAGCCAGAGGACCAGCGTGGTGAGGGCCAGCAGGGCAGAGACGACCATGATCACGTCGAGCGCGTTGACCGGCAGGCGGCCGTCGGTCTCGCGCAGCAGACTTCTCCCGCTGCGGAGGCTGCGCCGCCACGGCATGATGACGCGGATCGTCGGTGTCCTTCCGGTGATGCGCTCGTAGCGTCGATGGACGAGGCTGATGCCCTTGCCGAGGGCGACGCAAGTGAGCGTGATGCCCACGAGCATCAGCGCATAGGGGCCCATCCGCGGCGACGTCCCCTCTTGGAGACGGGCAGTGATCACAAGCCACACCGCCGGGTTCAGCGTCCACATGGCGAGACTGCCCAGAGCCATCACCACCAGCAGGAACGCTCTGGTGCTCCACGGCGGCTCGTGCTCCGGTTGGACGAGGTCACGAGCCCGGTAGCGACGCGACTCATCCATGCGCACGACCATACGGCAGCCGTAGACGACGGTATCCGGGCTTCGGTTCGGTGCACCGCACCGACTCTCGCGCTGGCTGCCCGCAGGTCGCGGGCATGGGCCTGTGTCCTAGTCGGTTTTGGAGGCCGTTTGAGGGATGGACGTGAGGGATGAAACAGGCACCGCGTTCGTCGTCCCGAGCGAGGACCCTTCGCTTAACGACAAAACCCCCGCAAACACGGGGGTTCTGTTCCATGCGCCGAAGAGGACTCGAACCTCCACGGGCCATAAAGCCCACAAGGCCCTCAACCTTGCGCGTCTACCAATTCCGCCACCGGCGCGATGGGGCGGTGAGTGTAGCTGAGTTGTTTCCGTCGGCGCGGGCCGCTACTGTTGCGAACACATGTTCGGTGTCCGTCCCAGCAAGGAGCATCCCCGGTGGATCTGACCAAGCGCCAGCAGGAGATCTTCGACTTCATCAAGCGGTACTCGGCCAGCTACGGCTATCCGCCGACGGTGCGCGACATCGGCAAGGCGGTCGGGCTCGCGTCCTCGTCCACGGTGCACGCGCATCTGGCCAATCTCGAGAAGCTCGGCCTGTTGCGCCGGGACCCGACCAAGCCGCGGGCGATCGAGCTGCTCGACCGCGTGGGCCGCGAGGTCGAGGGGGTCGTCGACAACGTGCGCCAGCTCGTGGCGCCGCAGGGCCTCCCGGTGCTGGGTCAGGTCGCTGCAGGTGCGCCGATCCTCGCGGAGGAGAACATCGAGGAGTACGTGCAGGTGCCGCCGCACGCCGGCGGTGAGATCGGCGAGTACATCCTGCGCGTGCGCGGGGAGTCGATGCGCGACATCGGCATGCTCGAGGGGGACTTCGTCGTCGTGCAGCCCCAGGACACGGCGAAGGACGGCGACATCGTCGTGGCGCTCGTGGGCGAGGAGGCGACGGTCAAGCGGTTCTTCCGCGAGAGCGACCACATCCGCCTGCAGCCGGAGAACACGACGATGGAACCGATCCGCTCGCGGGAGGTCCAGGTCATGGGCCGGGTCGTCGGCCTCTTCCGGAGCCTGTCATGAGCACCGTGACGAGCGGCACCCGCACGGCGGGCCGGTCCGCCGCTGGCCGGCCGCGCCGCCGGCGTCCCGTGACGTCGATGGCCTTCGACGCGCTCTTCGAGCGCGCGACCGACGGCCCGTCGCTCGACGACGTCCTCGTCGGCGCATGGAAGGACCTCGCCGCGCACCGGACGGTCACTTGCCCCGTATGTACTTCGGCGGCGATGCGGCCGCGGTACGGCTCCGGTGAGGGCACGGTCGGCGGTCGCTGCGGGGACTGCGGCACCGTGCTGGGCTGACGCACGCGGCGCGCCGACGCGCGGGGCCCGTGGTCTGGGAGGACTCGGACGCCGCGCGTCAGGCCGCCGCCAGCAGGCGGCGCCGAACAGGAAGCAGACGTGCAAGGACTGGTCGATCGCCATCCACAGCGCGACCAGGTGGCACACCATCAGGACCGCGAAGACCTCGACCCAGGACACGGAGCGCGAGCGCAGCCATGGCCCGCTCCGGGCGACGCCCGCTGTGTGGCACGTCGCAGTGCCTGCCTGCGACAGGCGGTACGGTGCCTGGTGCAGGTCAGGCAGTCGCGGGGGCGTTCGCGCCCTCGAGGAAAGTCCGGACACCACAGGGCGAGGGTGGTCGGGAGACCGACCCGGGGAAACCCGCGGGAAAGTGCCACAGAAACACACCGCCGATGGCCTCCTCGGAGCGCACAGGCAAGGGTGAAATGGTGCGGTAAGAGCGCACCGGCGTCGCGGTGACGCGGCGGACGGGTAAACCCCACCCGGTGCTAGACCAAGCAGGGCCGTTTGCAGGCTGCCCGCCGAGGCCCAGGTAGGTCGCATCAGATGGATGACTGCCCAACGACAGAATCCGGCTTACCGACCTGCTGTCGGTCGGGCCCCGGGAAACCGGGGCCCGACCTATTTCGGGCCCGGACGACGCGCGCCGCACGCCAACAGGACGGCCACATCCCGGTCT
>JAOPZU010000480.1 GCA_025963955.1 Solirubrobacterales bacterium | reverse complement strand
CCGATCGCCGCGGACTGCAGGAACGTCCCGGGCGCCAGGAGCACCGCTACCACCATCGTCGCCGCCAGCGTCCCGCCCGCCACCAGGACGGTGCGCCCGGAGGTCCGCGCGGCCAGCGCGGCCGCCTCCGGGACCTCCAGCCCGCGCCCCCGGGCCTCGCGGAAGCGCGAGACCATCAGCAGCGAGTAGTCGACGCCCAGCGCGAGCCCCATCATGGAGGCCAGCGGCGTGGCGACGTCCGTGACGTCGCGCAGGCGGGCGACGAGGTCGGCGACGCCGAGCGCACTGGCCACCGTCGCCCCGCCGAGGACTGCGGGGATCGCGGCCGCGAGCGGGGTCCGGAAGACGAACAGCAGCACCAGCAGCAGGATCGGCGCCGCGAGCTTCTCCGCGTCGTGGGCGTTGGAGACCGATTCCTCCGAGATCGCGCCGCCGATGACCGAGAACCCGCTGATCGACGCCCGGACCGGCGGGCGGACCTGCGCGCGGACCACCGTGCGGACCGCGTCGGCGACCTCCGGCCCGAACGACTCGTCCGTGGGTCGCTCGACGAGGATCACCGCCCCGCCTCCACGCGGCTGCAGCGCGGGCGGAGCGCCGCGGTCGCGGGAGGAGATGACGGTGTTCCGGCCCTCGCGCCGCAGCGCCGCGGCCAGGCGGGTCGCCTGGGCGTCCACCGCCGCGGCCGGCCCCTGCAGCAGGATCGGTGCCTGGCCGCGCGCGCCGATCTCGCGGTCGGCAAGGTCCTGGGCCGCCTGGGACGGGGTTCCGGGCACCTCGATCGACGTCGGCGCGATGTGGCCCTCCAGGCGGGTGCCGTTGACGGCCAGCGCGACCGTGGCCACGAGCCACACGAGCAGGACCGTCCGCGGGCGCCGCAGCGCCCACCCCGTGAGCCGGGTCACCGCTGCTCATTCGTCATTCACCGGATGGTGAAGAAAAGTCGACAGCGTGTCAACCGCGTCCCGCGCTACGGCACCTCGCGGGTGATGAGCCCGGCCACCAGCGCCTGCGTGGCCGCGATGGCCTCGTCCAGCTCCGGGGTCCGGCCGCCCTCGAGCAGCGCGACGACATACCCGTCGATCGCCGCGAGGACCAGCGTCACGGTCGCCGCCGGTGAGAGCCGGGAGCGCCAGCCCGCGCGCAGCAATGCCTCCATCCGCGCCGCCACGAGCGCGCGGTAGCGCGCGCGGACGAGGGCGACCTCCGCGGACAGCTCCGCGTCGGTGATCGCCGCGGCGTAGAGGCTCAGCCAGACGGCGTGCAGGCGCGGCTCGGCGATCGCGTGGTCCCACATCGCGGAGAACCCGATCTCGACGATGCTCGCCGGGTCGTCCAGGCCGGCCACCGCCCGCTCGGCGTCCGCCAGCAGCCGCTCCCCCAGATGCTCGACGACCGCCGCCAGGAGCCCCGCCTTGTTCCCGAAGTAGTAGTGGAGCAGCGCCTTGTCCACGCCGGCCGCGTCCGCCACCCGCTGCATCGTCGTCCCCGCGTGCCCGCGCTCGCCCACCACGTCGAGCGCCGCCTCCAGCAGATGCGCGCGCGTGCGGCCGGGCGCTCGCGGGGCGGGCATCGGCCCATCGTACCCCGGGGCCGGGGCAGCCCCGCCGGCGGTTTGCCCGCCCCCCGGCCGGGGGTGAACGCGCGACGGGAGCGCGCAACGTGCGTAGAGTCGCCGCATGGAGAGCGCGACGAGGCCACGACCCCTGCTGCCCGTCGACGGGACGCCGCAGGTGGTCGTGCTCGCGGAGACGCGCACCGCGACGGAGCAGACGCTCATCCGGGACTGGGCCGCGCGGGAGCACCCCGACGCGCCGGTCCTTCACGCGCAAGACCCGGAGCTCGCCACGCGCCTGACTGCGGCGGAGGACCCGCTCGTCCTCCCGGTCCGCGTCACGTGGCTGCCGCGCGAGCGTGACGGGGACCGCCAGGCGCGCGCGGCGGACCTGCTCGCGCTGACGAACCCGCACCGCCCGTGGGCTCCGCTGCAGGCGCGCATCGCCCGCGCCGAGCCCGACCGGGCCCGGGTCACCCCGGGCGAGCCCGCCCGGGTCTCCGACCTGCGCCGGCGCTTCCGCACCGAGAGCGGGACGGGCGTCGGCACGGACGCGTTCGCCGCCTTCGTCGGGCGCCAGGCGACGCTCGCCTGCGAGCGCGCCGAGCGCGCGATCATCGGCGACCGCTACAAGGTCCCCCGCCTCGTGGCGGAGCAGATCACGGCGTCCAAGCGCTTCCGCGACGAGGTCGCCCAGCTCGCGGAGAAGCTCGGCCGCACGCCGGAGGACGTCCTGGCCGACGCCACGAGCTGCCTCGGTGAGCTCGTCGCCGTCCAGAGCCGCCTGGCGATCGACGTCTTCCGCCTGGTCATGTCGCCGCTGCACGTGCGGGCCTGGGACGTTGACGTGGACGTGGAGTCGCTCGAGCGCCTGCGCGAGCTCAACCGCAAGCACGCGCTCGTCTTCCTCCCCTCGCACCGCTCCTACTCCGACCCCCTCGTCCTCGCGGACGTGCTGGCCGAGCACGACTTCCCGCGCAACCACCTGCTCGGCGGGGCGAACATGTCGTTCTGGCCGATCGGGCCGCTCGGCAAGCGGGCGGGCCTGATCTTCATCCGCCGGACGTTCGGGGACGACCTCGTCTACAAGCTCGCGGTCCGCGAGTACTTCGGCCACCTGGTCGCCAAGCGCTTCAACATCGAGTGGTACCTGGAGGGCGGCCGGACCCGCACGGGCAAGCTCCGCCCGCCGCGCTTCGGCCTGCTGCACTACCTCGTGCGCGCGCTGGAGGACGGCCGGGCGGACGACGTGATCCTCGTCCCGGTCTCCATCGTCTACGACCAGCTCTCCGAGGTCGGCGCGATGGCCGAGGAGCAGCGCGGCGCGAAGAAGTCGGGCGAGGGCCTGCGCTGGCTGGCCACCTACATCCGGGCTCAGCGCGACAACATCGGCCGCGCGCAGGTCGTCTTCGGGGAGGCGTTCTCGCTGCGCGGCGCGCTGGACGAGGCAGGCGAGGAGGCGAAGCTCGAGAAGGTCGCCTTCCGCGTCTGCGACGGGATCAACCGTGCCACGCCGGTCACGTCGACCTCGCTCGTGACCTTCGCGCTGCTCGGCACCCGCGACCGCGCCTTCACCTTCCACCAGGTGCAGCGCATCGTCGCCCGCGTCCTGGACCTGATGGAGGAGCGCGGCGTCGCCGGCCCGGTCCGCGAGCTGCGCCACGACGTCGCCCTGCGCCGCACGCTGCAGCAGCTCTGCGGCGCGGACGTGGTGCACTGCTACGACGGCGGGACCGAGCCCGTCTGGTCGATCGCCCCCGGCCGCCACCACGTCGCGGCCTTCTACCGCAACGGCGTCCTGCACCACCTGGTCAACCGCGCGATCGTCGAGCTCGCGCTGCTGAAGCTCAGCCGCGGCCCCGCCGTCAAGGACCCGGTCGAGGCCGCGTGGGAGGACTCGCTCGCGATCCGCGACCTGCTCAAGTTCGAGTTCTTCTTCGCGGACAAGGCGACCTTCCGCGCGGAGCTCGCCGTCGAGCTCGACCGCTTCGCCGGGGACTGGCGCGAGCGCGTCGGCTCTCCCGAGGAGATGGCCGCGCTGCTGGACGCCACGCCGACCTTCGTCGCCCACCGCGCGCTGCGCTCGTTCCTGGACGCGCAGCTCGTCGTGGCGCAGCTCCTCGCCCAGCGCGACCCGCGCGAGGGCGTCGAGAAGGCGCCGTTCCTCGACGAGTGCCTCGGCGTCGGCCGGCAGCTGCTGCTGCAGGGGCGCCTGCACGGGCCGGAGTCGGTGTCGCAGGAGCTCTACGCCTCCGCGCTGCAGCTCGCGGCCAACCGCGACGTCGTCGATCCCGGCCGGGATGAGGTGCGCGTCGCCCGCGTGGCGTTCCTCGCGGAGGTGGAGGAGGTCCTCGAGCGCGTCGCCCACATCGGCCGGCTCGACGCGGAGCGGCTGCAGGAGGTCCTCGATGACGGACGTTGACCGGCTGGTGGAGGCGATCCGGGCGTCCACGCCCGGGCCGCAGGTCGGCGCGTTCTTCGACTACGACGGCACCATCATCAGCGGCTACTCCGCCACGGCCTTCTACCGCCACCGGATCCTCTCGCTCCAGCTCGGTCCGGAGGAGCTCGTGCGCACCCTGCTGCACACGGTGCGCGGCATCACCACAGCTGAGGAGTTCGCGGCCTTCCTCGAGCTGTCCCTGAGCTCGTGGCGCGGCCGGCCGGCCGCGGAGATCGAGCAGCTCGGCGAGGACCTCTTCAAGCACTCGATCGCCGGGCAGCTGCACCCGGAGACCTGGCGCCTGGTGCAGGCGCACCACGCGATGGGCCACACCGTCGTGGTCGCCTCCAGCGCGACCGCGTTCCAGGTCGAGCCGATGGCGCGCGAGATCGGCGCGGTGCACGTGCTCTGCACGCAGCTGGAGGTCGACGCGGACGGCCGGCTGACCGGCCGGACCACGGGGGACCCGATGTGGGCCGGCGGCAAGGCGGCGTCCGTCGTCCGCCTGGCGGCCGAGCAGGACCTCGACCTCGCGGCCTCGTTCGCGTACTCCAACGGTCATGAGGACGTCGACTTCCTGTCCCTGGCCGGGCACGCCGTCGCCGTGGAGCCGGACGAGGGCCTGACCCGCGTTGCCGCCGAGCGCGGCTGGCCCGTCCTGCGCTGCGCCCCTCGGGGCGGCACGCTCCCCGGGCCGCGCGACGTCGCGCGCACCGTCGGGTTCTACGGCGGGCTCGCCGGGGCGTTCGGGACCGGCATCGGCCTCGGCCTGCTGAACCGCTCGCGCGAGACGCTCGTCAACATCACCGGCGGCGTCGGGGCGGACGTGTCCCTCGCGATCGCCGGGATCGACGTGCGCGTGGTCACCGGCGTGGAGCACCTGTGGGGTGCGCGGCCGTGCGTCTTCGCCTTCAACCACCAGTCCAAGATCGACCCGATCCTGTTGATGAAGCTGCTGCGCGGGGGGTTCACCGGCGTCGCCAAGAAGGAGACGAAGAACGTGCCGGGCTTCGGGCAGGCCTTCCAGCTGGCGGGCGTCGCCTTCATCGACCGCGCGGACGCCGGGCAGGCCCGCGCCGCGATGGCACCCGCGGTCGACAAGCTCCGCGCGGGCACCTCGCTCGTGATCGCGCCCGAGGGCACGCGGTCGCCGACCCCGCGCCTGGGCCCGTTCAAGAAGGGCGCCTTCCACCTCGCCATGCAGGCCGGCGTGCCGATGGTCCCGATCGTCATCCGCAACGCCGGCGAGGTCATGTGGCGCGGGGCGCAGACCGTCCGCCCCGGTGTCGTCGAGGTCGCGGTCCTGCCGCCCGTCGACACCTCCGGCTGGACGGCGAAGACCGTCGCCCGACACGCGGACGACGTCCGTGAACAGTTCCTGAAGACCCTGGCGGACTGGCCGTCCAGGGCACGAGAAGAGGTCCGCACATGACCCGTCCGATCCGCGTCGCCGTCCTCGGCGGCGGCTCTTGGGGTACCACCGTCGCCGCCCTGGCCGCCGTCAACACGCCGGCGATCCTCTGGGCCCGCAACGACGACGTCGCCCGCGAGGTCCACGAGCAGCACACGAACACGCGCTTCCTCGAGGACCGCAAGCTGCCCGAGAGCCTGGAGGGGACGAGCGACATCGCCGAGGCGGTGACCGAGGCGGACGTCCTCGTCGTCGGCACGCCCTCCCACGCGATGCGCGAGACGCTCGAGCTGGCCGCGCCGCACCTGCGCCCGTGGGTCCCCGTGATCTCGCTGGCCAAGGGCCTGGAGCAGGGGACGCGGCTGCGCCCCACGCAGGTCATCTCGGAGATCCTGCCCGGCCACCCCGTCGGCCTCATGGCGGGCCCGAACCTCGCGCGGGAGGTCCTGGACGGGATGGCCGCCGCGGCCGTCGTCGCGATGGCGGACGACCGCATCGCCCAGTCGCTGCAGGCGCTGTTCAGCGGCAGGCGCTTCCGCGTCTACCGCAACGACGACCTGCTCGGGTCCGAGCTCGGGGGCGTCCTGAAGAACGTCATCGCGATCGCCGCCGGGATGGCCGAGGGGCTCGGCGTCGGGGACAACACGCGCGCCATGGTGCTGACCCGCGGCCTGGCGGAGATGACGCGCCTGGGCGAGGCGATGGGCGGTCAGGCACGGACGTTCTCCGGCCTGACCGGGCTGGGTGACCTGATCGCCACCTGCACGAGCCCGCAGTCGCGCAACCGCCGGGTCGGTGAGGAGCTCGCCCGCGACAAGACCCTCGAGCAGATCATCGAGGAGATGCAGCAGGTCGCCGAGGGCGTGAAGACCGCGCGGACGGTGATGGAGCTCGCGGAGGAGCACGAGGTCATGCTGCCGATCTGCTGCGAGGTGGACGCGGTCGTCAACGAGGGCCGTCACCCGCGCGACGCCTACCGCGGGCTGCAGAAGCCGGCGGCCCGCTCCGAGCACCACGGCGTCGCGTGATGGCGAAACGCTCGCCCGGGGGGCTCGCGTTCCGACGCGCCTCGCGACCCGCGCCTGGTGGAAACTCCGACCTATGAGCACCACCACCGACCAGCCCGCCGTCTGGGGCCAGGCCCGCGAGATGAACGGCCTGGAGGCGTTGATGTGGCGCGCGGAGGGGGACCCGCGGCTGCGCTCGACGATCTCCTCGCTCGAGCTGCTCGACACGACCCCGGACTGGGACCGCTTCCTCGCCGCCCACGACTGGGCCACGCGGCTGGTGCCGCGCTTTCGCCAGCGCGTCGTCGAGCCGGCGCTCGGCGTCGGCCGGCCCGCCTGGGTCGTGGACC
>JAOPZU010000469.1 GCA_025963955.1 Solirubrobacterales bacterium | reverse complement strand
TCGACACGGAGCACTTCGCCTCCGTGGGCCAGATGGCGTTCTCGACGCTCGAGATGTTCACGCAGAGCGACGAGGCGAAGGAGGGCATGGCCGCCTTCAACGAGAAGCGCAAGCCGGACTTCTCGCCCTTCCGCGGCGCCTGAGTCGAACGACTGCGTCGCCCGGCTTGAGCGAGTTCCTCGGCTGCGCCTCGGAACGTCGCGGCCGGGGGCAGATCGTGCTCAGCCGATGTTGAGCACGATCTTGCCCGTGTGGCCGCCCGACTCCATCAGCGCGTGGGCTTCGGCGGCCGCCTCGAGCGGCAGGATCCGGTCGACCACCGGCCGCCAGCCGCGCATGCCGTCCACGAGCGCCAGCAGTCCGGCGAAGTCGCGGGGACTGCCCATCGTCGATCCCAGGATCGACTGCTGGGCGAAGTAGAGCCGGCGCACGTCAACCTCGGCCGTGGAGGCGCCCGTCGCGCCGAAGCTGACCAGGCGCCCGCCGGCCGCCAGCGCGGAGAGCGCTTCGGCCCAGGTGCTGCCGACCGAGTCGATCACGAGGTCGACGCCGCGACCGCCGGTCAGCGCGCGGACGCGCTGCGGCCAGGCCGGGTCCGTGTAGAGCACGCCGCCGTTCGCGCCGAGTCCGTGAGCGAGCTCGAGCTTCTCCTCGGTGGAGCTCGTGACCAGGACCGTGGCGCCGATGGCGTGCGCCAGCGCGACCGCCGTCGAGGCGACGCCGCCGCCTGCCCCGAGCACGAGGACGGTCTCCCCGGCCCGCAGGCGACCACGGGCGAAGAGCGCCCGGAACGCGGTCAGGCCCGCCAGCGGCAGCGCGGCCGCGTCCGTCGCCGACCACCCGGCCGGCCGCGGGTAGAGGCAGTCCTCCGGCACCAGGACGTGCTCTGCGTAGGTGCCGGGCGTGCGGTCGCCGAGGATCTCCCAGTCCGGACCCGGCGCGCGCTCGTCCTCGCCCCAGAAGAGCGACGGCAGGACGACGACCTCCTCGCCGGTGTCGGTCCGCACGCCCGCCGCGTCGGACCCGGGCACGTGCGGGAAGCGCACGCCGTCCGGGTAGCGCCCGGCGCGGACCAGGCAGTCGTGCGGGTTCAGCGCGCAGGCCTGCACGCGGACGTCCACCCACCCGTCCCGCGGTGCGGGGGCGGGGAGCTCGCGCGGCCGCAGCACCTCCGGGCCGCCGAACGCCTCGAGCACCACCGCGCGCATCGCGGGCTACTTCCGCGGGAGCTTGAGGACGCGCTCGGCGACGATGTTGCGCTGGATGAACGTCGTGCCGCCGGCGATCGACGTGCCGCGGGCCTGGTAGGCCAGACGCTGCCAGCGGGCGGCGGCCCCCCCGTCCTCCGGCTCGAGCTGGCCCGCGAGGCCGTGCTGGCCGGCGGCGAAGTCCGCCATGTCCTCCAGCAGCGGGGCAGACATGAGCTTGCCCAGCGACGAGGCCGGACCGGGCGTGCCGGCCATCATCCCGTCGAGGGCGCGCAGGCCGTTGAGGCGGTAGATGCTGGTGCGTGCGTGCAGGTCGGCGAGCGTGCGGCGGACGTGCGGATCGCTGCCGGTGCCGTTCGCGCGGACCTCGTCGATGAGGTCGCTCAGCAGGCGCTGCATGTTCACGCGCCCGGTGGCCAGGACGACGCGCTCGTAGCCGAGCGTCGCCATCGCGATCTTCCAGCCGCCGTCGACGGGGCCGACGACGAGCTCGTCCGGGATGAAGACGTCGTCGAGGAAGACCTCGTTGAACTCCGCCTCGCCGAGGATGTGCTTCAGCGGGACGATCTTCACGCCCTCCTGGTCCATCGGCAGCAGGAAGTAGGTGATGCCGCCGTGGCGAGGGCCGCCGCCCGTCCGGGCGAGGAGGATCCCGTAGGAGGAGACCTGCGCGCGGCTCGTCCACACCTTCTGCCCGGTGACGCGCCAGCCGCCGCCCTCCTCGTCGCGGACGGCCTTGGCCTCCAGCGCGGCGAGGTCGGAGCCCGCGGCGGGCTCCGAGAAGAGCTGGCACCAGACCTCCTCGCCGCGGAGGATCGGCGGGAGGAAGCGCTCCTTCTGCGCGTCCGTGCCGAAGTCGATGATCGTCGGACCGGCAAGCCCCTCGCCGAGCACGTTCAGGCGGTCCGGGGCGCCCGCGCGGTCGTACTCCTGCGCGAAGATGACCTGCTGCATGAGGCTCGCCTCCTGCCCGCCGTACTGCTTGGGCCAGGCGAGGCCCGCGTAGCCGGCTTCAGCGAGCCGGCGCTGCCAGGGCTGCCAGTACGGCAGGCGCTCGGCGATGGTCGCCGGCTCCGGCCCGAGCTCGGCGACGGCGGCCGTCAGCCACTCGCGCACCTCGCTGCGGTACTGCTCGTCCTCGGCGCTGTCGCGGAAATCCATGGACCCGTCTCCTGATGTCGCGACGCGGCCCGGGCGGCCACGCCATAACGATCGTTACCCTATCCGCCCGGGGCGCAGTGCGCACGCCAGGCGTACGTGCCGCTGTCGGGTAGGATATAACGATCGTTACCCCCAGCGGGTAACGGTCGTTCCACCCCAAGGAGCCGCAGTGAACTTCGAGCCTACCGAGGACCAGCAGTCGATTCGTTCCGCCGTGGCTGCGTTGGCGGCGCAGTTCGACGATGAGTACTGGCTGCACAAGGACACCAACCATGAGTTCCCGCGGGAGTTCTATG
>JAOPZU010000464.1 GCA_025963955.1 Solirubrobacterales bacterium | reverse complement strand
CACCGGAGCCATCTACAAAGTAGCCCAACGCATCGGCACCTAACCCGCCGGTCGAGCCCGCCGAAACCCCCGGTGGTCGAGCTTGTCGAGACCAGAGCCTGTCGATACCCCCGGTGGTCGAGCTTGGCGAAACCAACACCTGACACACCCAAGCGCCCCGGCATCAATTGCCGGGGCGCTTGCTGGTTAGGGCTGACCTCGTTGGTTGAGCTTGTCGAAACCAGCTTGTCGAAACCAGCACCGCTGGTGAGCGTGTCGTGACCAGCCCCCCTCGTTGGTTGAGCTTGTCGAAACCAGCGGGGAGGACCCAACAGAGCCTTCGCCCCCACCTATACCGTTTCCCGCCGCAGGCATATCCTGCAAGCACGACCGCCCTAACCAGCAGTGTCCCGGGAGGTACCGATGGAAATGCCCAAAGCGTCCGATGCCGACAAGGAACACTTCCGTGCGATCCTGCCCGACCATCCCGCCGTCGTCGTCAAGCCGATGTTCGGCAACCTCGGGGCGTTCGTGAACGGCAACATGTTCGCTGGCCTCTTCGGCCCTACCATCGGTGTAAAGCTCGCCCGGGTGGACGCGGAGCTGCTGGACCGTTCCGAAGCCACCGTTCCGTTCGGACCGCCCGAGCGCCCCATAGGCGGCTACACAGGCTTACCGGAGGCTTGGAACGCAGGGAACGACGGCGACGGAGCGCCAGCCAAAGCCTGGGTAGAAAAGGCATTTGCCCACGTGGCCGGATTCCCACCGAAGGCCGCCAAGTCCGCCGGCACTCCCAAGGCTAAGGCCGCAAAGAAGTGATCATGCCCTTCCCCGTCGGAAGCCCAGACCACGAGACCGACACCTTGGTGATTGGCGCAGGACAGGCCGGTCTGGTGACAAGCTACTGGCTGGCTCAGCGCGGCGTTCAGCATCAGGTCCTGGAACGACGCCCGTCGCTGGGCGGCGCCTGGCAGGACCGCTGGGATTCGTTCTACCTGAACGCCCCCAACTTCTCCTTTCTGCTGCCGGGAATAACCTACTTTGCAACCCTGTCTGCAAGGGGCTGGGCCGCCAAAGTCTTGCGGACGGCCGGACACTGCGAACCGGTATTCTCCGAGCGAGCAGCAGACGCGATCATTTCCCGGAAAATCTTGGAATTCCAAATGTCGTTCAGCTTACAAACACCGGCAGCAATGACTCATTCTGGGTGCTTGGGCCCAGGGTAACCGGTCGATCGACCGCGGCGCGCAGCACTTACACACTGATGGGGGCCGAAGTCGGCTCGACATACTGGCGTCGCTTGCCAGTGCCTGGCGGTGACGCGAGCGCCGCCCGAACACTTTCGGTGCCAAACTCGGCAACCCGTAGTTAGGCCGAAACGGGCGGCGCATGCGGACTCGCTCGGCCTCTCGGCCGCCTGAGCACCGCGGACCTGCTTTCCATCTATGTGCTGGCACGAGCGCTGACCCAGAAAGCAGCTGCTTCTCTTGCCCGCAGGACGGGTAACGACCCATCCTTATCGGCTTGTCCGGTTAGGGTTGGACAATCAGGGGTGTCATTTGTGCCTCGACCGCTGAGAACAACCATTTGGATGCCGAACAGTAGCGGCCTCGTGGACTCGTGTGATTCGGAATCCTGGCCATGTTAGCAAGCACGCCGAAGGGTTTTTCACACATTGGGCGTTCCCGGCCAACCGAATTCACTGCGCAACCGCAGCTGCCGTCGCGAACACATCGGCCGGCATGGGCCGGTGCAGTTTCCACGTGATCGCGATTGGCTTCTCCCCCGAGTGCTGGACATAGTCCACCTGCCCGAGACACGTGTACGGAACGGTCAGCCCGGTCTCGTCCTCTGAAGTATCCCTAGTGAAGATCAGAATCCTCGAGCCGTGGGCGGCCCGGTCCAGGTACCTCCTGCCAGTCGGGCTTCCGGGCGAGGTCGCGTTCTGCGATTCCCAGTGGAACAGCTCCGGGCTGATTGCGTAATCCTTGTACATGGTGGTGGCCGAATGCTTCTTGTCGTCCTTGTTGAGCGTGACGAAGAAGGCATCCGTGGACGTCGCCGGGCACCAGGCCACGCCTTCCCGGTGCTGCACGTTCTTCCCGAGCTCCAGCGACCCGTATTGCAGCGCCGCCAAGATCTCCTCGCGCCGGTAAGTCGCGTGTGAGAGCAACGGAACGTGCTGCAGCCCGGCACCGAGGCCTTTGGCGGCGTGCCTGGAAGCGGCCGCTCCAAGCTTCACAACCTGACGGATCTCGCTGCACACAAACTGGTAGCCGCGCAGGTAGTCCAGTCCGGCGTCGTACGACGGGAACCCGCCGCCGTCGTCCCAGAGCGTGTAGAAGAGCATGCGGGCGAACGTCTGTTCCCTCATGCCGAGCTCAGCGTAGCGGGGCGCGTAGACGCCGACGAGCATCGCGTACGCCGCGGCACGCTCCGGATCATCCACGTGCATCAGCGCGGCCATACGGCCGAGGAGCTTCTTCTCGTCGGCATCGGAGAGCTCCCGAATCCTGTCGCTAAGAACCGACTCCAATGGCGAGAACCCATCGATCAGACCGGCCTGGCGCAGGTAGCCGGTCCACGAGTCCCTGGTGGAGCGGTAGATCGACTTCACGTCGTTCCCTGACCTCGCCAGATAGGCCTCCAACTCCGTCTCCGCGTAGGAGGCGATGTCCCGCACCAGCTGGGCGCGGTTGAACCGCAGCTGCGCCTTGATGTTGTCCAACACGACTTTCTGCGCCACCCGGTCCAGCACAATCTGCGAGCCCGAGGGCAGGTACGGGAACTCGTCCTCGACAGCCTTTTCCAGCTCCTTGCGCCCGTAGCCGGTGAGCGCCCGGTAGCGCAGGTCAAAGCGGAACTCGCGGTGCTGCTGTCCGATGAAGTCCAGAACGGTCAGCACGGCTTTGCCCTCGGCGCGGCGCAGCCCGCGTCCCAGTTGTTGGAGGAAGATCGTGGCGCTCTGCGTGGGCCGGAGCAGCAGGATGGTGTCCACCTGCGGCAGGTCCAGGCCCTCGTTGAAGAGGTCGACGGCGAAGATGCAGTTGATCTCGCGGGCGGCGAGACGTCCCAGCGCCGCGGCGCGGTCGGCGTCGTCGGTGTTCCCGTAGACGGCGACGGAGGCGATGCCGGCGCGGTTGAAAACCTCGGCCATGTAGTGGGCATGCTGGACCGAGACGCAGAAGCCGATGGCCCGCATCTGCTCGGTGCTGGTGACCTTGTCGCTGAGCTCGCGGATCACCTTGGCGGCGCGGGCGTCGTTGCCGGTGTAGAGGTTGTTCAGCTGCGCGGTGTCGTAGTTGCCGCGCTTCCATTCCAGCTGGCTGAGGTCGACGTCGTCGGAGACTCCGAAGTAGTGGAACGGCACCAGCAGATCGGCGTCCAGGGCGTCCCACAGGCGCAGTTCGCTCGCGGTACGGCCCTCGAAGAACTGCTGGGCGACGTCGACCCCGTCGCCGCGTTCCGGCGTCGCGGTCAGCCCGAGGAGCTGCTGCGGCTGCAGGTGGTCCAGGAGCCGGCGGTACGTGGGTGCCATGGCGTGGTGGAATTCGTCGATGACGACGACGTCGAAGAAGCCCGGTTCCAGTTGCTCGATACCGAGAGAGGAGAGCGACTGGACCGAGGCGAAGATGTGCTTCCACTCCGTGGGTTTGTGGTCGCCGACGTAGAGTTCGCCGAAGGCGCCGTCCTGCATAACGTCGCGGTAGGTACGCATAGCCTGCTTGAGGATTTCCTGCCGGTGTGCAATGAAGAGCAGCTTCAGGTCCTTACCCGCTGCTTCGCAGAGACGCTTGTAGTCCAGAGCCGCGATGACGGTCTTGCC
>JAOPZU010000455.1 GCA_025963955.1 Solirubrobacterales bacterium | reverse complement strand
GGGGCCGGCGCGGAGCGCGGCGGCGACCAGGCGCCCGGGAGCCGCGCGGTCCACCCGCGACAGGGCGGGGCCGTCGCTCGTGCTCGAGCCCGCGCCGGCGCTGCGGACCCGGTAGGCGAGGTCCACCGTCAGCACGCGCTGATGGCCCACGCCGTCGCGCACCGAGACGGCCGCGCGGATCGGGCTCACGGACAGGTCGGTGACGAGCTCCCCCGGGCGCAGCCGGACGGCGACCGCGTTCAGCGCCCGGTCGAGGTTCGGTGCGCGCAGCAGCGAGGGCCCGGTCGCGCCGACCACGAGCCCACGCTCCCCGCGCTGCACCGGGTCGCGGAGCGCGCCCCGCTCGGCGTGCCACAGCCCGAGGCCGGTGAGCAGGAGCGTCAGCACCACGAGGCCCACGGGGGCCAGTGCCCCGCCCAGCGGACTGGGGACCCGCCGCTCCGCGACCGGATCGGGAACGGCCTCGCCGAAGGCCCGCCGGGCGTCGTCGGCGGTGGGGCCAGAGGTGGTCGGGAGGCGAGCCATGACGGGCGCCGCACGCTACCGCGCCCCGCGCCGGTACGGTCATGCCGAGACGCAATCGAGACTGCCCGAAAGGCCGCGCCGTGCTGCTGCTGTTCGACATCGACGGGACCCTGCTCATCCGCGCCGCCGAGGCCCACACGCTCGCGCTGCACGCGGCGATCGAGGAGGTGCACGGGGTCCAGGCGCCCGACGCGTTCGTCCCCACGGCGGGCCGCACCGACCTGGCGATCATGCGCTCGCTGCTGCTGCTGTGCGGGGTGGACGCGAAGGCGATCGACGACGGCGCCGAGGCGACGTGCACCGCCGCCTGCATCGCCTACGCGCGGCTGTGTCCGCCCGACCTCAGCGCGTACGTCGCGCCCGGGGCCCGCGAGGCGCTGCGCGGGCTGAAGCGCCTCGGCCACGTCCCGGCCCTGGTGACGGGCAACCTGGAGCCGATCGCGCGGCTCAAGCTCCGCCGGGCCGGTCTCGGTGACTGGTTCGCCGCGGGTCCCGGCGGCTTCGGCGGGGACGACGAGGACCGCGCGGCGCTGCCGGGCCTGGCCCGCGCCCGGGCGGGGGAGGGGACGCCGGTGCCGCGGGCCCAGGCCGTCGTCATCGGCGACACGCCGCTCGACATCGCCTGCGCCCGCGCCGACGGGGTGCGCTGCGTCGGCATCACCACCGGCCCGCATCCGCGGGCGGACCTGGAGGGCGCCGACGCCGTCATCGATCGCCTGGGCGAGCTCGAGGACCTGCTCGCCGGCTGGGGCTGAGCGCCCCCCCCCCCGATCAGGCGGCGAGTGACCAGTAGCCGTCCGTCCCGACCGGCCGCTCGACCGCCACGCGCGACAGCCGCTCGCGCGTCTCGGGCAGCTCGAGCTCGCAGACGGTCGCGACCTCCATCGTCGACAGCGGCTCGCCGGCCCAGGTGAGGACCTCCGCCACGTCCTCCGGCGTGGCGCGCCGCTCGAGCGTCGGCACGAGGTTCGCGAGCAGGACCTCGTAGGCCGGCAGGGTCTGGAACCCGGCCCCGACGACGGTCTCCCGGCCCTCGGCCGAGAACTCGAGCGACGGGCAGGTGTAGCGCCGTCCGCCCTCCCAGGACGCGAGCTTGTGGTCCAGCGCCAGTGCGGCCGGCAGCGGATGGCGCGCGCGGTCCATGTCGGCAGCGAGCGCCGCCGCGGCGTCCTCGCCCGCCGCCCACGTGGCGACGTCCGCGGGGTCCAGGCCCGCGTCGCGAGCCGCTGCCGCGATCAGCTCCGGGTCATCGAGCAGTCCGCCCGAGAAGTAGCGCACGCGCAGGGCGCGCAGCAGGTCGCGCGAGGCGCCGGGGGAGGACGCGTGCAGGCGCGCGCCGATGACGGCCAGGCACGCGGGCCACGTCGCGGACATGCGCGGCTTCACGGCGGAGTCCATCGGCATGCCGAGGTCCGCGGCCATCTTCCTGATCGCGCCCGCCATGACCTCCGGCGTGAAGCCCGTCCCCTCGTACTGCGAGACGTCCTCGGACAGGCCCACCATCACGGAGGACCAGGTGAGCTGCTCGCCGAAGAGCCAGTCCAGGCGGCGCTTGTGCGGCTCGGCGCTGAAGGCCCAGGGGCAACCGGGGTCCGTGAACTCGGTGATGTGCACGCGTGTCATGAGGCACACCATAGGAGCAGGCGGACCGCGGTCCGTTCTGGAGCTGATCCAGACGCCCGGCCGAACCGAACAGGAGGTGGGCGCACCGAGCGCCCACCCTCCCCATGGAACGCCAGAACATCGCCATCGTCGGAGCCGGGATCGCGGGCCTCACCGCCGCCCACCGTCTTCACCCCCACCACGACGTCACCGTCTTCGAGGCGAACGACTACGTCGGCGGCCACACGAACACGATCGACGTCTCGACCGCGAGCGGCGACTGGTCGGTCGACACGGGCTTCATCGTCCTGAACGACCGCAACTACCCGAACTTCACGTCCTTCCTGGGCGAGCTCGGCGTGGCCATCCAGTCCACGCACATGGGCTTCAGCGTCGCGTCCGACCACGAGGATTTCGAGTACGCCGGCACGCCGCGCGGCCTCGTCGCCCAGCCGCGGAACCTCACGGACCCGCGCTACTACCGCATGATCCGCGAGCTGCTGCGCTTCAACCGCGAGATGCGGGAGCTGCTGGAGTCGGGCGCGGACGGCCCGTCCCTCGGCGAGTACCTGGACCGGGGCGGCTACGGCGAGTGGTTCGTCCACCGGCTGATCGTGCCCCAGGCCAGCGCCGTCTGGTCCGCCGATCCGGCGGGCATGTGGGCCTTCCCCGTCCGCTTCCTCGCCGAGTTCTTCCGCAACCACGGGATGCTCGGCTTCAAGGATCGCCCGCAATGGCAGACGATCGTCGGCGGCTCGGCGCGCTACGTGGACGCCGTCGTGAAGCCGTTCGCCGACCGCGTCCACGTCTCGAGCCCCATCGAGGCCGTCACGCGCCACCACGACCACGTCGCCGTCACGCCGCGCGGCGCGGAGTCGTTGCGCTTCGACGAGGTCGTGCTCGCCTGCCACGCCGACCAGGCGCGGGCGATGCTGACCAACCCGACCGACCTGGAGGACGAGCTGCTCGCCGCCTTCCCCTTCCAGGCCAATGAGGCGGTCCTCCACACCGACTCGCGCCTGCTGCCCCGGCGGCGCGCCTGCCACCAGGCGTGGAACTTCCACCTGCTCGAGCAGCCCAAGCCGCTGACGACGATCACCTACGGGATGAACCACCTGCAGCGGCTCGCCGCGCCGGAGGACTTCCTCGTCACGCTGAACCTGACGGAGAAGATCGACCCGGCCAAGATCATCCGGACGATCTCCTACGCGCACCCCGTCTTCACGCGCGAGGGCGTGGCCGCGCAGGCCCGCCACGGCGAGATCAGCGGCGCCGACCGGATCCACTACGCCGGCGCCTACTGGCGCTGGGGCTTCCACGAGGACGGCGTCGTCAGCGCGCTGAACGCGCTGGAGCAGCGGGGGCGCCACGCACGGGCGAAGGCCGGCGTCGCGTGAACTCCGCCGTCTACCGGGGCCACGTGCGCCACCGGCGTCACGATCCGGTCGAGCACGAGTTCGAGTCCGCGGTCGGCATGCTCTACCTCGACCTGGACGAGCTGGAGGGTCCGGACGGGATCCTCGAGCACCGCCCGCTGTGGTCCGCGTCCCGCCGGGCGATCGGGCGCTTCC
>JAOPZU010000451.1 GCA_025963955.1 Solirubrobacterales bacterium | reverse complement strand
CGCGGTCATGCGCCGTCCCGCCCTCGCTGTCCTGACCACCCTCGCCCTCGGCGGCGCGCTCGGCGCGTGCGGCTCGCAGGAGAACGACGTCCTGGCGACGAACGCCTCGGCGGACGTGAAGTCGGGCTCGCAGCTGTTCGTGGCCAAGTGCTCCGGCTGCCACACGCTCTCGAAGGTCGGCGCCCAGGGCTCCGCCTCGAAGATCCGTGACCGCGAGCGGGTCGACGGCCCGAACTTCGACGTCCGCAAGGAGTGCACGGACAACGTGCTCTACGCGATCCGCAACGGCGGCTACTCGGGCGCGATCATGCCCGAGAACCTCGTCGTGGGGCAGGAGACCGAGCAGGTCGCTGCCTTCCTGCAGAAGTACTCCGGACTGCAGCGCAAGACGTCTGCCGGCGCCAAGCCGCTCGTCTGCAAGGGCGGGTAACCCCCGCTTCAGCGCCCGCCGCCCGGCCGCGGGCGGGCCCTTGCGCCGCGTGTCGCGGGCGGCGAGACTCGCCCCGGAGCGCGGGTGGTCCGCGCCCAGGACGGGAGACGCGGCATGACGTACTTGGTGACGGGCGCGACGGGCTTCATCGGACGCTTCCTCGTGGAGCGCCTGCTCGCACGGGAGGGCGACATCCACGTCCTCGTGCGGGCCTCGTCCGTCCACAAAATCGACCGGCTCGTCGCCCGGTGGGCGAAGACCGACCCCGACGCCGCGTCCCGCGTCAGGCCGGTCATCGGGGACCTGTCGCTGCCGCGGCTCGGGATCGAGCAGGCCTGGATCGACGAGCACGCAGGCGGCATCGACCACGTCTTCCACCTGGCGGCGGTCTACGACATGGAGGCCGACGAGGAGGCCAACCGCGTCGCGAACGTCGGCGGCACCCGCGCGGCCGTCGAGGTGGCGAACGCGCTGCGCGCGGGCTGCTTCCACCACACGAGCTCCGTGGCCGCGGCCGGCCTGTACCGCGGGACGTTCACCGAGGACATGTTCGACGAGGGGCAGGACCTCGACCACCCCTACCACGCCACGAAGTTCGAGTCCGAGCGGATCGCCCGCGAGGAGACCACCGTCCCGTGGCGGGTCTACCGGCCCGCGATCGTCCTGGGGCACTCGCGGACCGGGGAGATGGACAAGCTCGACGGCCCGTACTACTTCTTCAAGGCGCTGGCGCTGGCGGCGAACCTCCCGGGCCTGCTGCCCGCGATCGGCCCGCGGCTCGGGGAGACGAACGTCGTTCCCGTCGACTTCGTCGCGGCGGCGATGGACCACATCGCGCACGCTCCGGGCCTCGACGGCCGGGCCTTCCACCTCGTCAGCCCCGAGCCGCAGGGCTCGATCGAGGTCCTCAACACCTTCGCCCGGGCGGCCGGCGCGCCGCAGCTGACGAGCGTCATCCCCGGGGGCGTGGTCCCGCTCGCGCTGAAGCTGCCCGGCGTGAAGGGCACGATCCTGCCGGCCCTGGGCATTCCCGAGGCGGCGCTGGAGTACATCGACTTCAGCGCGCGCTTCGACACGGCCCGTACGGACGTCGCCCTCGCCGGGTCGGGCATCGCCGTTCCGCGGCTGGAGGACTACGCCGGCGTGTTGTGGCGCTACTGGCAGCAGTACATCGACGGGGACGGCAGCGAGACGCCGCAACTCGCTCGCAACCCCGCGGAGAACCCGATCCGCCGCCCGCTGCGCAAGGCCAACGCGCTGGCCTTCAGCCAGGTCAACAAGGTCGTGGACTGGCACCGGCTGCCGCTGCCGCTCGCGCTGCTGAACCTGCGTGCCTTCCGCGACGAGATGCGCGAGGCGAACCTCTACGACCCGGCCTACGTCGACCCGCCGCCCGCTGCGAACGGGAGCGGCGGCGGCAGCGCGAACGGCAGCGCCGGCGTCCGGGAGATCCCCAAGCACCGCACCTACGACGGGGCGATGAACGACCCGGCGCACCCGGACATGGGCAAGGCCGGTGTCCTCTTCGGGCGCAACAACCCCGTCGGGGTGTCCGTCCCGGAGACGCCGCCGCGCCTGATGACGCCCAACCCGCGCCTGGTCGCGACCTCGCTGCTGGCGCGGGACACCTTCAAGCCGGCGACGACCCTCAACGCGCTGGCCGCGGCCTGGATCCAGTTCCAGAACCACGACTGGTTCAGCCACGGCGACAACTCGCCCACGGGGAAGATGGAGGTCCCGCTGCCCGAGGGCGACACCTGGAACGGGCAGGACACGATGAGCGTCCGCACGACCGCCGACGCCACGCAGTACGTCAACACCGTCACGCACTGGTGGGACGGTTCGCAGATCTACGGCTCCTCGGAGGAGCGCTGCCGCGAGCTGCGCACGGGCGAGCGCGGGACGCTCGCCGTCGAGGACGGCCGGCTGCCGAACGAGACGAAGAACGCCCTCGACGGCATCGACCTGACGGGCTTCAGCGACAACTACTGGGTCGGCCTCTCGCTGCTGCACACGCTCTTCGTCAAGGAGCACAACGCGATCTGCGACTACCTCGCCGGGCACAACCCGACGTGGGACGACGAGCGGCTGTTCCTCATCGCGCGCCTGGTCAACAGCGCGCTGATGGCGAAGATCCACACGGTGGAGTGGACGCCCGGCATCCTTGCCACGCCGGTCCTCAAGCGCGGCATGAACGCCAACTGGTTCGGCGCGCTGCCGGAGTGGGCGAAGACCCGCCTGCCGCGGATCGATCCGCTGGAGGGCATCTTCGGGATCGTCGGCGGCGAGCAGGAGCACCACGCCGCGCCGTACGCGATCACCGAGGAGTTCGCGTCCGTGTACCGCCTGCACCCGCTCATCGCCGACGACTGGACCTTCCGCTCGCACAGGACCGGGTCGGTCATCCGCGAGGAGGAGTTCACGAACCTGCAGGGCCGGGCGACCCGCGGCGTCGTCGACGAGTTCGGGTGGTCTGACCTGCTGTACACCTTCGGCGTCTCCCACCCCGGCGCGATCACGCTGCACAACCACCCGCGCGCGCTGATGAACCTGACGCGGGTCAACGGCGACGTCGTGGACATCGGGACGATCGACATCCTCCGCGACCGCGAGCGCGGCGTGCTGCGCTACAACGACTTCCGCCAGAAGATCGGGAAGGGGCGCCTGAAGGCGTTCTCCGACATCACCGAGAACCAGACGTGGGCGAGCGAGATCCGCGACATCTACGACGGGGACCTGGACGCGATCGACCTGCAGGTCGGGCTGATGGCGGAGACGCCGCCGAAGGGCTTCGGCTTCAGCGACACGGCCTTCCGGATCTTCATCCTGATGGCCTCGCGCCGGCTGAAGAGCGATCGCTTCTTCACGAACGACTACACCCCGGACGTGTACACCCACGAGGGCATCGACTGGGTCGCGCGGAACACGATGTCCTCCGTGCTGCTGCGCCACCACCCGGAGCTCGCCCCCGCCCTGGAGGGCGTGGAGAACGCGTTCGGCCCCTGGAAGGCCCTGGCGTAGTGCCCGCCCCGCGCGAGCTGCCCTCGGCGTCGCTGCTGGACAGCGTCCAGTTCAACCAGGCGGTGATCATCCCGAACGCCGTGCAGGGGCTCTTCCGGCGGCGGCCGAACGCGGTCGGGGTCGCGACGCGGCTGGACCTGGACGGGCGCGGGGTCCGGCTCATGGAGGGCCTGCGGGAGCGCTACGGGCCCGGCCCGGTCTGGATCCGCGTGATGGCGGACCGCGTGCTGCTGTGCCTGCAGGTCGAGGACGTCGCGCGCGTGCTCGACGGCTCGCCGCACCCGTTCGCGTCCGATCCGGCGGCCAAGCGCAAGGGCATGGCCCACTTCCAGCCCGACGCCCTGACGCTCTCCCGGGGCGAGCTGTGGCAGAACCGGCGGGCGTTCACGGAGAGCGTCCTGCAGACACCGGCTCAGGCGCACGCGCTGGCCGGCGAGTTCCTCGACGTGGTCGTCGAGGAGACCGACCGGACGCTGACGGGCGTCGGCGACGGCCCGCTGAGGTTCGACGACTGGCACGAGCTGTTCCGGCGGATCGTGCGGCGCGTCGTCCTCGGCGACGCGGCGGCGGAGGACGAGGAGCTCAGCGACCTGCTCGCCACGCTGATGAGCGAGGCCAACGGGCTGCCGTCCGAGCCGTCGCCGAGCTACCCGGACTACGTGGAGCGCCTCGCGGGCTACGTGGAGGCGGCCGAGCCCGGGTCCCTGGCGTCGCTGCTCGCCGCAGCGCCACAGGACGTGGACACCCGGGTGGCGGGGCAGGTCACCCACTGGCTCTTCGCGCTGCAGGACACGCTCGCCGTCAACGCCTTCCGGGCGCTCGCCCTCATCGCCGCCCACCCGGCCGCGCGCGCGGCGGTGGCGCAGGAGCTCGAGGGGGAGGACGCGCCGTACCTCGCGGGCTGCCTGCAGGAGGCGATGCGCCTCTTCCCGACCACGCCGCTGCTCTCCCGCGAGACGCTCGTCGACCTCGCCTGGAACGGCGCCACCGTCCCGGCCGGCACGCAGGTGCTGATCGTCAACGCCTTCCACCACCGCGACCGTGCGCACGTGCCGTACGCCGACCGCTTCGCCCCGCAGGAGTGGACGGCGGGGGACGCGGCGCGCCAGCGCGCGTTCAACCACTTCAGCTCGGGGCCGCAGGGCTGCCCGGGGGCGAACCTCGCGCTGCTCCTCGGGACCGCGGTGCTGGCGCAGACGCTGCGCGGGTTGCCTGGGCTTCGCGCGACCGACGGGGCCGGCGGCCTGGACCCGGGCCGGCCGCTCCCGCACTCCCTGAACCCCTACGCCCTGCGCTTCGGCGCCTGAGCCGCACGCGCCGCCGCGCCCCCGCCGCGCGGTACTGTCCGCGCCGATGCTCGACCTGAAGCTGCTGCGGACCGAGACCGACGCCGTGCGCACCGCTCTGGCGCGCCGCGGCCCCGGCGTGGCGGAGTCCGTCGACGCGGTGCTCGAGCTGGACGAGCGCCGGCGCGCGCTCATCCCGCGGACCGAGTCGCTGAAGGCCGAGCAGAACGCTGCCGGCGGCGCGATCGCCAAGGCCAAGCAGGCGGGCGAGGACGCGGCGGGGGCGATCGCCGCGATGGCCGAGGTGAAGGCGCGCGGGCAGGCGCTGGGCGAGGAGCTCGCGGCCGTCGAGGCGGAGCTGCAGGCGAAGCTCGCCGCGCTGCCCAACCTGCCGGACCCGACGGCGGCCGACGCGGACACCGTCCTGCGCGAGGAGGGGACGATCCGGGAGCTCGGCTTCACCGCCCGCGACCATCAGGACCTCGCGGGCGAGCGCATCGACCTGGAGCGCGGCGCGCGCCTGTCCGGGTCGCGCTTTGCCTACCTCAAGGGCGACCTCGTGATGCTCGAGCTCGCGCTGGTGCGGTGGACGCTGGACAAGCTCCGGGGACACGGCTTCACGCCCGTCATCCCGCCCGTCCTGGTCCGCGAGG